>NZ_JBEZZR010000013.1:0-192299 GCF_040639325.1 Actinoplanes sp. NPDC023936
CGGATCATCATCCTTGAGGACCAGCTCGAAGACGCTCTGCGGCACCATCAGAACTATCAGCCCCGACGGCACGCGGACGCTGCCTGACCCCACCGGGCCGGTGACGGTGTCCGTCCGGTCAGGCCTGGACAGCCGGCTGGAAGATGTCCAGGCACCACTGCCGGAAACTGGTCGCGCCCGCGGAGTGCGTGACGTGCTGTTCGACGTCGTAGATGCCGTTGTTCTGCGCCTCGAGCATGCCGGTCATGCCCTGTGCCATCGCCTCGCTCGCGCCGTACCGCCGCATCGTGGCCCCGAAGTCCGCGACCGGGACCTGCCGGTAGGAGACCGGGCGACCGAGGGTCTCGGAGATGACCCGCGCCATCTCGTCCGGTGTCAGGTTGTCCGGGCTGACCACGGGCACCCGGGCCTGGCCGCTCCATGTCCGGTCGAGCAGCAGTGCCGTGGCCGCGGCGGCGGCGTCGCGGGTGGCGACCGCCGGGAGCGGCCGGTCGGCGGCGTTCGCCATCGAGAACGTTCCCTGCTCCGTGATGGACTCGGCGTGGCGGAGCAAATTCTCCATGAAGAACGGAAGGGCCAGCGCCCGGTAGCCGGCGCCGGTGCTCTCGATCAGCGCGTCCATGGCCAGCGCGGCCGACAGCAGCCCGGCCTCCTTCCGGTAGCCGTGACCGAGGCTGGTGACGCCGACCATCCCGACGCCCCGGCTCGCGGCCGCCTCGGCGGCCGGGCGGGTGAAGTCCAGGTAGTACTGCGTGGCACCGACGGCACTGCCGAATGCCGGTGGGGGTACCAGCCAGAACAGCCGGTCGGCGCCGACGAGCGCCTTGGCGATCACGTCGGCGTCGCCGTGCGAGCCGTGGACCACCTCGGCGCGGGCGTGCACGCGCTCTGGCAGCCGGGCGGGGTCGCGGGCGATCACGCGGACCGCCTCGTCGCTGTCCAGGATCTGGTCCAGGACCTGCCGGCCGATGTCGCCGGTGGGCGTGGTGATGACGATCATGACTGCCTCCGGGAGAGAATTTCCGACGACGGGGGCGTCGCCGGCACGTTCAGCCTCCCGTTTGCGAAAGCGCAGGTGAAGGACCGATTCCGTCGCCTTTGATACCTTCGGGGTTATGAATGATCTGGAGGTGCGGCAGCTGCGGTTCTTCCTCGCGGTCGCGGAGGAACTGCACTTCGGGCGAGCCGCCGACCGGCTGAACATGGCTCAGCCCGCGTTGTCCCGCGCCATCCGGCATCTCGAGCGGCAACTCGGTGTGACACTGCTGGAACGGACCACCCGTCAGGTCAGGCTCACCTCGGCCGGGCAGGTGCTGGTACGCGACGCCCGGACCGTACTGGAAGCGGTGACCGCCGCCGCGCACCGCGCCCGGCAGGCCGGCAGCCCGTCGCCGCAGCTGCGCATCGCGCTCAAGGCCGACGTCGACGGCGGCCTGCTGCCACAGATCCTCGACGCCTACAGCGCCGGCGAAGCGGCCCTGCCAGCACAGCTGGTACTCGGCGGATTGGGCGAACAGCCGCAGGCGCTGCGCGACGGCCGCGCCGACGTGGCGCTCCTGCTGCGCCCCTTCGACGACCGTGGCCTGGACAGCGAACCGCTGCTGACCGAACCGCTGCTGGCGGCCCTGGCCGCCGCCGACCCCCTCGCCGCCCGGACGCGGCTGTGCCTGGCCGACCTGACCGGCCGCCGGCTCATCGGTGGGCCTCCCGCCGCCCACGGCCGGACCGCCGAACCTCGCCACGCCGAGTCGCCGCCCCGGCCGGACCTGCCCGGCGGACAGGAGCCCCCGCCCGGCGTAGCGCGGCCGGCCGCGAACCTCGCCGAGATCTTCAGCCTGGTCGAAGCCGGCAGCGTGGTCTTCTTCGCGCCCGCCTCGGTGGCCCGGCGCTACCCGCGGCCCGGAATCGCCTACCGCCCCGTCAGCGACCTCCCGGACTCCACCCTGGCCGTCGCCTGGCCGCAGGACGCGCGCTCGCCGGCCGTCGCCGCCTTCGTCCGCGCTGCCTCGAGCGTCGCGGCCACCGCCCGTCCGCAGGTCTCCCCGGCCGGTGTCGCCACAGGCCCGAACTGGTGAGCCGGCCCCACCTACCTCATGCGGGCCGGCCGTATCGCGCGACCATGGTGCGGGCGGCGTCGTCGACCACCTCGATCACCCGCTCCGGGGTCACCGTCCATCCCGGGACCACCAGGCTCGGCCAGAACAGGTAGTTGGAGATCATCCCCAGGAATTGCGTGGCGGCCATCTGCGGGTCCGCGATCTCCGCCGTCCCCGCGTCGCGCTCCGCCACGAGGTAGGCCCGCACCGTCTCGAAGTACGGCAGCTTGCCCTCGGCGAAGTGCGCCTTGGCCAGCTCCGGGAAGCGGGGCAACTCGGCGATGACGATCCGGAACAGATCCACCATCCCCGGCCGGCCCAGCAGCGCCGCGTAATGCCGCCCGAGCGCGGTCAGGCCGGCTGCCAGGTCGCCCACGACCGGCACCTCGGCGTCATCACCACCGGCCCAGGAGTCGACGACGATGGCATCGAACAAGGCCGCCTTCGTCGGGAACTGCTTGAACAGCGTCGCCTTCGACACCCCGGCCTCCTCGGCGATGCGCGCCAGCGACGCCCGGTCATAGCCCAGCTCGAGGAAGAGCTGCGTGGCGGCCCGCACGATCAGCGCGCGCTTCTGCTGAGCCACCCGCTGGTGATAGGTCGTCATGCGGCCATCATAGCGAGGTGAGTGGGTTGACTCACCATGTGCGGTGACGTACCGTCCTCATGGTGAGTCGCTTGACTCACCATTCGCTTCGCTTCCGGAGGACCGCATGTCCCGCTTCACCGATCACACCGTTCTCGTCACCGGCGGCACCGGTGGGCAAGGCGCCAGTCACGTACGCGCCTTCCACGCCGAGGGCGCCAACGTCGTCATCGCCGACATCAACGCCGAGCGCGGCGCCGCCCTCGCCGCCGAACTGGGGGACAGAGCGCTTTTCGTACGCCTCGACGTCGCCGACGAGACGTCGTGGGCCGCCGCCGTCGCGGCCGCCGAAGAAGCGTTCGGCGCGCTCACCATCCTGGTCAACAACGCCGGAGTGCAGAACCCGCCGGCCCTCATCGAATCCACCGACCTGGACACCTGGACCCGCATCCTCGACATCAACCTCACCGGTACGTTCCTCGGCATCAAGGCGGCCGCACCCGCGCTGCGGCGAGCGGGCGGCGGGGCCATCGTCAACATCGCCTCCACCATGGGCACCGGCGGCACCGCCTTCTACGCGCCCTACGTCGCCAGCAAGTGGGCCGTCCGCGGGCTCACCCAGACCGCCGCCCTCGAACTGGGCCGCGACAACATCCGCGTCAACACCATCCACCCCGGCGTCGTCGCCACCGCGTTCATCACCGAACCCGCGGCCGGCGCCGACGCCCCGATCGCCGACTTCTACTCTCCCGAGCCGTTCGCCGTACCCCGGCTCGGAGAACCCGCCGACATCACCGCGACGCTGCTGTTCCTCGCCTCGCCCCACGCGGCCTTCATCACCGGCGCCGAACACATCGTCGACGGCGGCCTACTCCTCGGACCCGCCCTGAAGAACGCTGCCGCATGACGTCGCTCGCGCACCTGCCACCGGAGATCAGGCGAGCCATCGAGATCACACCGGCCGCCGGCACCCGCGAGCGGATCGTGGACATCACCACCACCGGGCGGCGCACCGGACGACCCCGCCGGATCGAGATCTTCTTCTACCGTGCCCACGGCGCCACCTACCTCTGACCTCAACCAGCCCCACGACCCCGGCACCATCCGGCCGACAAGATTGGCGGACTGGGCTGACAGCAGACTGATGCGCATCCATTTCGACTGAGGACGTAGACCACGAGACGTCGTCCGCGCGCCCTCCCTCACTCGGTACACCCGGGCGACGCGGCGCCCTGCGCATCGCCGGCCTCAAACTGTCGGTGGTCGCCGCTACGGTTCGCGGCTATGACCACGGTGATGAACGGCCCGCAGGAAATCATGGACGCGCTACGCGGCACGGCGTTCGACGGCCACGCGGTGGAGGAAGGGCCGGGTGGCACCCTCCTCGTCGAGGGACTCGACAGCTCCGCGATGCTGCCGCTCTGGCGCGCGGCCCGGGAGGCGGTGCCCGTGACGGGCCGCTGGCCGGTCATGACCTGCTTCGATTACCTGGAGGTCCAGGAGCCCGGGCCGGAGGACGTCGCAGCGTTCGCTGCCGCTGCGCAGGCCCTGGACCCTTGGGTGGTCTTCGACGGGCGTGGGCGTGCCGATTACGAGGCCTGGCAGATCAGCAGCTACCTCGACGCGTGCCTGGGCCAGGGTGCCGGTCGCCGCGACGATCCCAGGCTGGCGGGAATCACCCAGGCAGGACTCGATCGCTGGGTCTACGAGCAGATGCTCGCCGACCCGGCCCTGGCCGCCCGGGGCCTGGCACGCGGAGCGCATTTGAGCAGCACGAAGAACTGGTTTCCCGAATCCGACGCGCAGCTCGTGCTGTTGCCGACGCCGGCGCAGTGGCTCGCCCCGCGGTGGCTGAGCTACTACGGGGCAGCTCGCGACAAGGGCCACGAGTCGTTGGGCGCTGCGATCCTGCAGTGGGAGCAGCGATGGGGTGCG
Source organism: Actinoplanes sp. NPDC023936 (assembly GCF_040639325.1). Classification (NCBI taxonomy): domain Bacteria; kingdom Bacillati; phylum Actinomycetota; class Actinomycetes; order Micromonosporales; family Micromonosporaceae; genus Actinoplanes; species Actinoplanes sp. NPDC023936. Next base: position 4,618 of record NZ_JBEZZR010000013.1, read on the forward strand.
CAGCTGGTGGCGTCCTGGGGCACCATGCTGCAATTTCTCGCCTCTCGTCCGCCGGTCGATCCGGAGGATGCGTGGCAGCTCGCCGGGCAGCTGATGGCCGTTGGCACAAGCCTGCAACATGAGCAGTGGGAGTTGGCGCTGGCGCTGCCGCGTGGCGAGGCCTGGTTCGTGCACTGCCGTCCCTGACCGCGCTTTCCCGTCGAGGTCCGCTCATCGTGATCAGATGGCGCATCACTCCATCAGGCGGCCGGGAGGAGGTCGGCGAGCAGCACGTCGATGCGTGCCCTGATCGCGTCGCGGATCGGCCGGACGGAGTCGACGCCCTTGCCGGCCGGGTCCTCGAGTTTCCAGTCCTCGTAACGCTTGCCGGGGAAGACCGGGCAGGCGTCGCCGCAGCCCATGGTGATGATGACGTCGGATTCCTGGGCGGCGTCCCAGGTGAGCTTGGTGGGGGTCTGGTCGGTGATGTCGATGCCGACCTCCTTCATCGCCTCGACCGCGGCCGGGTTGATCTGGTTCGCGGGCTCCGAGCCGGCGGAGCGGACCTCGACCGTGTCGCCGGCCAGGTGGCGCAGCCAGCCGGCGGCCATCTGCGAGCGGCCGGCGTTGTGGACGCAGACGAACAGGACGGTGGGCTTGGTGTCACTCATGTGCGTGGTCTTCCTCGGGGGTTGATGGCATTACGGGCGGTCGAGGGTCACACGGTGGGACTGGGCTCGATGACGACCCGGTCGGCCGTCTTGCCCGCAGTCGGGTAGAGCGCGAGCAGGACACCGATGCCGACGATCAGGCCGGCGATCTGGGCGATGACGAAGCCGGGCACGGAGGCCGGGGCGATGCCGGCGAAGGTGTCGGTGAAAGCGCGGCCGATGGTGGCGGCCGGGTTCGCGAAGCTCGTGGAAGAGGTGAACCAGTAGGCGGCGCCGATGTACGCGCCGACCGCGGCGGGGGCGACAGAGGCACGCCCGGACCGGCCGAGGGCGAAGATCAGCAGAAGCAGGCCGACGACAGCGACGATCTCGCCGAGCCAGAGGTTGCCGGCGGCGCGTTCCTTCGTCGAGAACGTGACCGGGGCGAGGTCGAACATCAGATTGGCCAGCACCGAGCCGGCGATCGCTCCGCCGGTCTGCGCGACGCTGTAGCCGCCGAGGTCTTTGATCGTGAGGCCGGTGCCGGTGCGGCGGCCGAGGAACCAGTCCGCGGCCGAGACGACCGGGTTGAAGTGGGCGCCGGAGACCGGACCGAACGTCAGGATCAGCGCACCCAGCGCGAACGCTGTCGCGACCGAGTTCTCCAGCAGCTGCAGGCCGACATCGTTCGGGGACAGTGTGGTGGCCATGATGCCGGAGCCGACGACAGCGGTGACCAGCAGCGCGGTGCCGAGGAACTCGGCGAGCAGCCGCCGCCAAAGGGTGATCTGCATGAAGAGGTGACTCCGGGTCGGTCGGTGACAGCGGCGCCGGTGGGCGGCCGGTCACTTGGTGGGACGGCGAGGGGGCCGCGCCTGCGGCCGTACCCGATCGGTCAGGCGACCGCCGGCTCCTCGACGGCGAGCAGCGTGGCGAGCTGCCGCATCAGGCCCGGCCGGGCCCGGTAGTAGACCCAGCTGGCCCGGCGTTCGGCGTCCACGAGGCCGGCTTCGCGCAACACCTTCAGGTGATGCGAGATGGTGGTCCCGGAGAGCGTGAACGCCGGCGTCAGGTCACAGACGCAGATCTCCCCGTCGGGCGCCGACGCGATCATCGACATCAGCTGCAACCGGATCGGATCCCCGAGTGCCTTGAAGGCCTGCGCGAGGACGCCGGCGGCCTGGGCCGGGACGCGCTCCTGGGCCATCGGCGTGCAGCACGGCACCGCGTCGAGGTCGATCGGCGGTGACGACACGGCTGGTTTCGACATGCGTCGAGGTTGACAGATGTCGAACCGGAGTGCAAGGTGACTTCGACAGACTTCGGATTCGATAAGAATCGAATCAAGGTAGGGTGGATCCCGCCGATCCGCTCTCTCGTACTGAACTCACCGAGGAGCCCACCATGAGTAGCGATGCTTCCACCACGGCCACCGCCGGTCAGGACCCGTGCTGCGGCACCGCCGAGGCCGCGGCCCAGGCTGACGCCTGCTGCGCGCCCGAGTCCAGGACCGAAGCGATCGCCGACGGCGCGAGCTGTTGCGCGCCAGCCGCGGCGACCGCGCAGGCCGAGACGCAGGAGGCCGGTTGCTGCGGCCCGGCCGCCACGACACGTGCCGTGGAGTTGCCGCCCACGCCCGCAGCCCGGCCCGTACCGGTCGCCGGCGGCCGGCCGGAGCAGGCGCCGGTCGTAGTGATCGGCGCCGGTCCGGTGGGCCTGGCCGCCGCCGCCCACCTGCACGAACAGGGCCTGCCGTTCCTGGTCCTGGAAGCCGGTGACCAGGTCGGCGCGTCGGTGCGGCAGTGGGCGCACGTCGGCCTGTTCAGCCCGTGGCGCTACGACATCGACACCGCCGCCCGCCGGCTGCTCGACGCCGCCGGCTGGGCCGCCCCCGACGACGAAGCCCTGCCCACCGGCGGACAGCTCGTCGAGGACTACCTTCAGCCGTTGGCCGAACTCCCCGCGATCGCCGCGCACCTGCGCTTCAACGCAACAGTGACAGCGATCAGCCGGGCCGGCGCCGACCGGGTCCGCACCGCCGGCCGCGCCGACCTGCCCTTCGTGATCCGGCTCGCCGACGGCACCGAGATCACCGCCAGCGCGATCATCGACGCGTCCGGCACCTGGCGCACCCCGAACCCGCTCGGCGTCAACGGCCTCCCCGCCCACGGCGAACCCGGCATCGCCGACCTGATCGACCACGCGCTGCCCGACGTCCTCGGCGCCGCCCGCGATGCCCACGCCGGCAAGCACACCGTCGTCGTCGGCTCCGGGCACTCCGCCGCGAACACCCTGCTCGACCTGGCCCGCCTCGCCGAGACCGCCCCCGGCACCCGGATCACCTGGGCGGTGCGCGGCGGCTCGGCCAGCCGCGCGTTCGGCGGTGCGGACGCCGACGAGCTCCCCGCCCGCGGCGCCCTGGGCAGCGGCCTGCGCATGCTGGTGGAGACCGGCCAGGTCACCCTCGTCACCGGCTTCGGCGTCCACACCGTCCGCCGCAACGCCGGCGGCATCGACCTGGTCGCCACCGACGGCCGCACGCTGACCGCCGACCGGGTCGTGTCCGCCACCGGCTTCCGCCCCGACCACAGCATCGCCGGCGAGCTGCGCCTGGACCTCGACCCGATTCTCGGCTGCACCCGCACGCTGGCCGACCTGATCGACCCGAACGAGCACTCGTGCGGCACCGTCACCCCGCACGGCTACCGCGAACTCGGCCAGCCCGAACCCAACTACTACGCCGTCGGCATGAAATCCTACGGCCGGGCACCGACGTTCCTGATGGCCACCGGCTACGAGCAGGTCCGCTCCATCGCCGCCGCCCTCGCCGGCGACTTCGAAGCCGCCGACGACGTGCGGCTCGACCTACCCGAAACCGGTGTGTGCAGCACCAACCTCGTCGCCGAGAACGCCGCCCGGGAGATCGCCGCCCGCTTCGGGCTGACCCCCGACGTCCCGATCGCCCTCGCCACCGCCACCATGGCCCTGAGCCCGGCGTCGGCCAGCACCAGCGACGCGGTCCGCGCCGCCGCCGGCCAGATCGGCCTCGACACCGAGACCGCGTTGCAGATCGCGGCGCTGACCGAGCAACCCGGCGCCCTGCCCAGCGTCGCCGGACTGATCAGCCTCACCTCGTCCGGCGGGGGCAACTGCTGCGCCTGAGCCGCACGATCCGGATGGCCGGACCCAGGTCGCCCACCCACCCCGGCACTCGTCGAGCGACGTCATCGAAGATGACCTGAGTGCCGTAGGGTAGGAACGCATGCCGGTGTCGCGGCTCTGCCGCGGGGGCGATCGGGTCCGGAAGGCGGTCATGAGCATGGAACCCCCGTACCTCTTCAGTCATGGTTCACTCCGGGCGTCGGTGACGGCCACCAGCGACATCGCCAGTGATTCGATCGAACTGGCGGTCCGTGGCCTGTGGACACGCTCGCTGGCCATCGAGATCCGGGCCGGCGTCCACAAGTGTCTGGCGGAGCATCCGGCCGCCATGGTGATCAACGTTCTGGACATGCGCGACCCCGAGGGCGCCAGCGTACCGATGTGGCTGGCCGCGCACCGGGCCGCCGGCATGCCGCTGCCACCGGTGCGGCTGGGGTTGTGCGCTCCGCCGCAGTCGGTCCTGGCCGACCGGCTGCGCAAGGTCGGCGCTCCGCAGTACCTGCCGGTCTTTCCCGGCATGGCGGAAGCCCGGGCAGCGCTCGCCACGAACACGCCGTTGACCGGCCGGTTGACGCTGACCCTGCCGCCGGTGCTGACCTCCGCGAGCATCGCCCGTGATCTGGTGGGGGAGGCCTGCGCGGCGTGGCACCTGACCACGCTGCTGATGCCGGCCCGCGCCGTGTTGTCGGAGTTGGTCACCAACGCCATCGAGAACGCTGGTACCGACATCACCGTCACGGTGGCGCGGCGCGGCACCGGCCTGTACCTCGCGGTCCGCGATGACGATCCACGAATGCCGTACCTGCGGGAGCTGGCGCCGCACCAGGGCGGCTTGCTGGACGATCGGGGCATGGGCCTGCGCCTGGTCCACAACGCCTCCAGCGCGTGGGGCGCCCGGTCCGTCGCCGGCGGCAAAATCGTCTGGGCCACCGTCCGTCCCGGCGTGCAAGCACGGCGAGACCGCGCTGGTTGAGCCGCTGCCCGGAGCCCCGGTGCCTGCGTTGCCGCTGGTGGGTTTCTCCTGCCGCGGTGATCCGACGGACGGCAGAACGGCTACGGCGCGAGCATCGGCGCGAGCCCGGTGGCTGCGGCGATCTTGCGGATGGTGGGGTTCAAACCGGTGGCGGTCACGGTGACGCCGCGGGCTCGCGTTTCGAGTCCGTCACCGCGGCGCCGCCGCCCGTCCCGGTGTCCTCTGCCCGGTCAGCGCCGGGTGGCGGACCGGCGCGTCAGGAGCAGGCCGAGTGCGAGCATCCCGAGTCCGAGTCCGAGGTGGAGCCAGTCGTCCGCGCCGTTGAGGGGCACGAAGTTGGCGGCGGTGTTCTGCCCGACGACCAGGCCGTACAACCAGAGCAGCAGGTAGACCGCGCCGCCGCCGACCAGGTAGGCGCGGGCGCCGGAAACGGTCCGGGCCAGGGCCAGACCGGCCACCCCGAACAGCAGGTGCACGACGTTGTGCAGAATCGACACCTGGAAGATGCCGAGCAGGTGAGCGTCGGAGTGGTGGCCGGCGAACGTCATGTCGCCGTAGCCGGTGGTGACGCCCGGGATGAACCCGGCGATCCCGACGAGCAGGAAAGCGATGGAGACGACCAGAGCGGCGGTACGGACCGGGCTGCGTGTCGTCGCGACGGTGTTGCCGTGAGTGGTCACGATGGTGTCCTTTCCGGAGGGACCGCCAGGCTTCCCGCTCCGATCGGGAGTAAACCGCTGGGATTCACCTTCCGGTCCGCCTTGGAAGGAGGTCAGCGGCAGCGAACCTGGCGCTGCATGTGGTCGACGCGTCGCCGCGCTGAGCCGGGCCCATCCCGGTAGCAGGGGAGCGTGACGGTGCGGGGAGCGTGACGCTGCCGGATCCGCGCTTCCCTGTTTCCGGGTGGCGGTACGAGCAACAATGGTGGAGGGTTGCCTGCGCTGGGAGCTGCCGGACCTGGTCGGCCCGGCCTGTGTCGTGGCGGGCGAACTGGTGACCAACGCGGTTGTGCACGCCCAGACCATGATCGATTTCCGGCTGACCCTGGGCCGCCGGTACCTGATCGTGGCGGTCCGCGACGGCAGCGACGCCGTGCCGGTGCAGCAGCCGCCGTCGTCGGGCGATCCGGCCGACCTGCGCGGTCTGCTGCTGGTGACGACTATGGCTCACCGCTGGGGAACGCTGCCGGCCTACGGCGGGAAGGTCGTGTGGGCGACGCTGTCCCGTGGGAGCCGTCCGGGCTGACCCGCCGGTGGCTCGGCGTTGTGCTCAGGATTCACTGGCGTTCACACGACGCTGACCGGCACCGCCGACCCGGAGGTCATGGCCCCCTGCCCAGCAAGGCATCCGCCCGTTTGCCGGGCTCCAGAACGGGAAAGCAACCCGGGCCCCGGAACGGGGAAAGCAACCCGGGCCCCGGAACGGGGAAAGCAACCCGGGCCCCGGAACGGTAGAGCAGCCGGCCGGATCAAGGAGAGGCGGCGCGCCATGATGCATCGCGATGTGATCGTGATCGGCGGGTCGGCGGGCTCGCACAAACCGCTGGCGCAAGCGTTGGCGCGGCTGCCACCCGATCTGCCGGCCGTCGTGCTGGTGGCCTTGCATGTGGGACCCGGGTCGCGGGCCACGCTGGCCGACTCGCTGGCCGCGTCGTGCGCGCTGCCGGTGCTCTCCGCCGCCGACGGAGCCCGGCTCGAGCCGGGTCGTGTGCACGTGGCGGTGCCGGACCGGCATCTGATCGTCGACGAGGGCGACGTGCTGCGGCTCAGCGACGGCCCGCGGCAGAATCGGGTGCGCCCGGCGGTGGACGCGCTGTTCCGGTCGGCGGCCCGCTGGTGCGGTCCGCGGGTTCTCGGGGTGGTGCTGTCGGGCAGCCTGGACGACGGAGCGGCGGGCTTGGCCGCGATCACCGCCGACGGTGGCATCGGTCTGGTGCAGGACCCCGCCGATGCCCGGTTCCCGGGCATGCCGACGGCCGCGCTCCGCGTCGTGCCGGACGCGATGACGGTGCCGGCGACCGACCTCGGGGACACCATCGCGAAGATCGCCGGCGAGCCGATCATCGCCGAGGGCCGGCCGCCGGAACCCCTGATCTGGGAGACGGACATGATCGCTTACGGCGCATCGGACACTGCCGATCGCGGGCAGCCGATCGCGCTCGGCTGCCCGGAGTGCACGGGCGGAATGTACGTCGTGCGCACCGGTCGCGCCGCCCACTACGTCTGTCACGTCGGCCATTCGTACTCGCCGGAGTCGTTGCTCGCGGTCCGTGACGACAGCATCGAGGAGGCGGTCTGGACGGCGGTCAGCGCGCTCGAGGAAAAGGTCATGATCCTCGAAGAGCTGGTGGGACAGGCGAAGGCGGCGGGCGATGCCCTCGCGGCCCGGGCGCACCGGGCGGAGGCCGAGCGGGCCGGCCGCGCGGCAGCGGTTCTGCGGGAACATGTGAACCGGTCAGCCGGCGGCCGGACGCGCGATGGTCAGCCAGGTTCCGTCAGCACCAGGTGAGCGTCGAGTTGGTCCGTGTCACGTTGCTGATCGTGTTGTTGCTGCCCGTACACGGGCTCCAGGTGATGTTGGTGTTCGCGACCGTCAGGTTGCGCAGGCTGATGCCCGACGACGGGGCGAAATCGGTGCGCGCCGCGATCCGGATCTCACCGCCGCCGCTGACCGTGCCGGACACCCCGGCGATCACGCCGTTGTAGCAGTTCTCCAGCAGGATCGCGTTGTTGCCGGTGTTGGCGATGTCGACCCGGTCGATGGTGAAGCCGCCGCTCTCCGACACGCAGAACACACCGCGCCCGCCGCCACGCGCCTTCACCAGTCCGATTCTGACATTGTTCGGGTACGCGTCGCCGACCCGGCCGTTGCGATTCGCCATCCGGAAGGCGGCGTAGCCCGTACCCGTCCCGGCGTTCTCCGCGTCGACGGTGCCGACCGTGGCGTTGATCGTCTGGTTGAGCAGCAGACCCGACTCGCCGACGCTGCGCGCCGTCACGGTGCCGATCGTGATGCCGTCGACGCCGTAGGTCTCCACCGCGTGCGAGCCGGCCCCGGACACGTACACATTGTCGATTCTGACGTTTCTGGTCCATTCGGCGGTGTTGCCACGGTTGTCGATCCGCACGCCGAGGCCCGCGCTGAGTCGCATGTCGAGCTGGCCGAGCCAGACGTTGGAAACGTTGCGCAGGAAGATGCCGTAGATCGGGGCGCCGGTCAGGTTCAGGTACGGCACCTCGATGTTGCTGACCCCGCGGGCGTAGATCGGGGCGTAGTCGCCGCTGCCCGTACCCGTGACGTTGATCGTTCCGCAGACCGACAGCGAGGTCCAGCTGGCCAGGGAGATCCGGCTGCCGGCGGTCATCGTGCCGTTGCCGCGGACCACGACGCGCTGCATGCTCGTGCGTCCGGCGGTGAGGCTGCCGATGCCGGCCTGCACGGCGGCGCGGAAGTCGGTGCCGGTGTAGACGGCGGCGCCGGACGCGTTGCGGGCGGTCCAGGTGCTGCCGCTGACGGTGACCTCGGACTGGAAGGTGCCGCTGCCGCAGCCCGCCGTCGTGCTGACCTGGGCGATGGACCACCGTTGATTGGCGCCGTCCGCGTCGGCGAACTGGGAGATGATCCCGCCGTCGGCGGTGGACCACTCCCAGAGGTCGAGGGCCTTGCCGGTGTGCCGGTTGATGAACCGCACGTCGCCGCCGGCCGAGTCCTTCAGCGTGAACTGCTGCCGGGTGGTGCCGTTGTCGGTGTTCTGGATGAGCTGGGTGCCGTCGGTCGCGTTCGGCATCTCCAGGACCAGGCCGCTGTGCCGGCTGCGGATCTTGTACCATCCGCTGCCGGCGTCGACGAACTGCCACTGCTGCCAGTTGCCGTCGTTGCGGGTGAACTGGGCGATCCCGGCGCCGGCGGTGGTGGCCCGGTTGTGGACGTCCATGGCCTTGCCGCTGTGCCGGTTCGCGAAGACGTACCAGGCGGCGGTGTTGACGGTGGCGGCGCTGGCCTGCTGGATGCCGATCGCGGCGCCCGCGCCGGCGAGGAGTGTGACGACGACGCCGACCAGGGCGGCGCGCCATCGGCGGGGATGATGGTGGGACATGGGGGATCCTTCGGTCTTGTGAGCGTTAACAACGGGGGCCGGTCTCCTGGGGGATGGGAGCGCGCCCAGTGGCTCAATATAGACGAATCTGGATCCCGTGGGTGACTCTGCCTTTCGGCCGATCCGCAGCCGCACGGCTCTGTCCCGGGACGGATCCCCGGACCGGGATCCCTTCCTAGGATCGTCCCTCATGATGATCAAGCGGCGCGTGGCCGTGGTCGCGCCCGTCGCGGGCTTCCTGCTCGGCGTCCTCGACTTCGTGTGGATCAAGTACGTGCCGTACCCGTTCGCCGGGCTGGGCAACTCTCTGGCGACGTGGGCGGTGGCCGCCTTCCTGCTGACTCACCGGAGCCGCTGGCGACTGCCGGCCGCCGTCCTCGGCGCCGTATCCTGCCTGGTCCTGGCCGTCCCCAGCTACTACCTCGCCGCCACGGTGATCCAGGGCGACGCGTGGGCCAACCTCGCCAACGCCACAGCGGTCACCTGGATGGGTTTCGGCGTCGTGGCCGGGCTGGTCTTCGGCGCGAGCGGCGTCCTGGCCCGCACGCCCGGCCGGTTGCGGCTGCCGGCCCTCGCGGTGCCCGCCGCCGTGCTGTTCGCCGAGGGCGCGATCGGGTTGCGGCGCCTCGGCGACCCCGCCTACGCCACCGGCGACCTGCTCGCGTACGCCGCCCTGGTCGTGGCCCTGGGGCTGGCCGCGATTCTCCTGCTGGCCCGGACCGGTCGTGACCGCCTGCTCACCCTGGCCTGGTCACTGCCCCTGGCCGCCGGAGGCTGGGTGCTGCTGACCGTCAGCGGCTTCCGCTGAGGGTGATGGCCCGGTCAGCGGCGGGCGGTGGTGGTCAGGGCCTTCTCCCACGCCAGGCGGACCGCGGGCATGATCTCGGAGACCGCCGGGATCGCCGGGCCCGGTTCGCGCAGGCCCACGGTGAGCGCCGGCGCGGACTTCTCCAGTGAGCCCGCCATCCGGTCGATGTCGGTGATGATCGAGCCGGTCAGGACCAGGACGCCGGTGTCGTCGACCTCGGTGCGGACCTTCCGCAGCGTCTGCCGGCGGGCCTCGCGCAGGTCGTCGAGCAGCTCGTTCAGCTCCCCGGCGCCCGCGGTGGCGTCGGTCTTCGAATCCTCGACCAGGGTGGCGTGCGCGGCGAACGCGTCGGCGGCAGCGGTGAGGACCTCGCCGATCTGCTCCGGGACGTGCGCGGCCTGCGGTGTCGCGGCGGCGTCGAACATCGAGCGGGCCACCGAGTTGACCTGGTGCACGCCGTGTTCCAGGGCACGCTGCGTCTGGTGCAGCGGCGCCACCCGGGTGACCGGTGTGGACAGCGACCAGCGGGCCTGCCGGGACAGCTCGTCGACGGCGGCGACCGCGTCGTCGAGGTCCGCGTTGAGCTCGCGGGACTTCGCCAGCCACTGTTCGGCCTGCTCCCGGTCGTAGCCGCGGCGTACGCCGGCGCCGAGCTGGCCGAGCAGCCGGGCGATCTCGGCGGATAGGTGGGCCAGCTCGTGCCGCGAGCGCTCCATCGCCGTCATGCCGCTGACCAGCGGGGAGAGGATCACGCCGACGACGATGCCGAGAGCTGTCGCGGCGACCCGCTCCCACACGAAGTCCTCGGTGACGGTGCTGCCGCCGACCAGGATGCCGAGCGAGGTCAGCGGGACGGTCAGCGCGGCGTCACCGAGGCGCAGCAGCCGGCCGGCCGCCAGCCCGCATCCGGCGATCATCGCGATCGACCACGGGCTGAGGCCGAACGCGTGCCACACCCCGACCGTCACGGCGATCCCGGCGAGGGTGCCGACCAGGCGCTGGGCGCCCTCCCGCATCGAGGCGAACGAGCTCATCTGCACCGACAGCGTCGCCGAGATCGCCGCGTTGACCGCGCCGGCCAGATGCAGCGTGTCCGCCGCCGTCCAGGCGATCGCGGCGGCCGCGCCGGTGACCAGCATGGACCGTGCGGTCGTCGGATCGACCTGGTTCCGGCACCAGCGCGCCGCACGCCGCAGCGGGGCGGGCAGGTACGGCCGCAGCCGGGCCAGCGCCCTCCGGTAGGCGGCGGCGAGCACGGGCCGGACCGTGCGTCGCAGTAGCGCTGCGATGACAGCACAGAGGGTGAGGCTGACGGCGACGATGGTGATCGGACTGGCGGAGCTGAGCAGCAGGCGGAGCAACGAGGCGACTTTCTGTGTTTCGACTGGTATACGGTCGCAAAGCTATCTCCGCACGCGTTTACGAAAGGGGTGAATAGGGCGATTGTGACGGGCGTCGCGCCCGGGAGTATGACCACACACTGTCACTGGTAGTCACCTCATGCGACGCTGCGGGGCTCCGAGCGGGGGAGCGGAGTCCTGGATAGAAACGACAGCGCCGGGTATCTGCTCGGCCATGGCGTCCTACGCAGTGAATCCGGCCGCTGTCGCCCGGGCCCGGCGGCTGATCGAGGCTCGGCAATACGTTCTGGACAGCGACTGGGGGCAGGTGCAGCCGGACGCGGCGGCGGGCACCGCCTATCTCAAGAACCACACCTGGCAGGAGTACGGGGAATGGCACCTCGGTCTCACCGAAGGAGCCAATGAGGAGACCAAGGCCCGGCACGCGTTCGTCTTCGGCGATTACCGCCGGGTGCACCGCAGCGGGCTCGTCGCGTGTCTGTACCGCGCGGCCGAGTGGCGGCACCGGGACGTGATGCGAGCGGCATTCGAACTGCTCGAATTCCTCGACGACGCGAATGCCGCACCGGAAACCCAATAGCACGGATGACGGCGGGAATGATCGCGCATCGCTGACAGGTCGCCCTGGCGGCTGAGTTGTGCGCGGTCGCGCCGGTCAGGCAGGCGTGGCTGGTTCAATCGGGACAAACACTCCTTAAGGATGAGTCCTGTGAACAAGCCACGCATGGCCCTGCCGGCCCTCGTCGCCCTGGCCACCCTCGTCGTGCCCTCGACCGGGCCCCTCGGCACCCGCCCGGCGTCGGCTTCGCCGAGCACCGCCCCGGGTTCGCCCGCCGCCACGGGTTCGCCCGCCGCCCCGGGTCCGGGCGCGAGTTCGCCCGCCGCCCCGGGTTCGCGTGGGGAAGCCGGCGCGGCCGCGAGGTCATCCGCTGACCGGTCCCGGGAGGGCGTCCTCGTCACCGGTGCCGGGCAGGTGTCCGGGAAGCCCGACACGCTCTCGGTGAACTTCGGGGTGGAGGTCAGCGCCGCGTCGGTCGGCGACGCCATGAACCGGGCCAGCGCGGCGGCCACCCGGATGCGGGACGCGCTCGTGCGGGCCGGGGTGGAGAAGGCCGACCTGCAGACGTCGGACGCCGGGATCAATCCGCAGCGCGACGACAAGGGCGACGTCACCGGCTACACCGTCAACCAGGGTCTCACCGCGAAGATCCGGAACCTGCCGAAGGCCGGGGCGACGATCTCCGCCGCGATCGCGGCCGGTGGTGACGCGGCCCGGCTCAGCGGTGCGACGTTCCTGATCGAGGACGACGCGGCGCTGCTCGCCGCGGCGCGGAAGAAGGCGTTCGCCGACGCGCGGGTCAAGGCCGAGCTGTACGCCCGGGAGGCGGGCCGGTCGCTCGGCCGGGTGGTCAAGGTGAGCGAGGAGACGCCCAGCTACGGACGGCCGTACGGGCAGGACATGGCGAGCGCGCTGAAGGCGGCGGCGGACTCGGCGGTGCCGATCGAGCCCGGCCAGCAGCAGGTGTCGGTCACTGTCACGGTGGAGTGGGCCTTCGCGAAGGCCTGATCACGAGAAGGCGGCGATCGCGGCCAGGGCGATGCCGTACGCGGCGACGGCCAGGTTGAGGCCGGTCCACAGGGTGTGCAGCCGGAGACGGTGCAGGCGGGGATAGGCGTCGTAGTGGCGCTGCCGGAAGCCGCCGATGTTCGTGTCGTCGGTGAGGACGCCGAGGTCCTTCAGAGTGGCGGTCAGGGCGCGGGCCTGGCCGAGGTGGTAGGTCGCGCGTTCGTGGTACTTCGCGGAGATGATCGCTCCGAAGAGGCCGATCAGGGTGATCAGCAGTCCGAGCGGGACGGTGGCCGCGGCGAACTTCTGCTGCACGATGAGGCCGCTCAGGGCAGCGGTGATCACCAGGACGAAGTTGGTCATGGTGGCTCGCTGGTTCTCGGACTGGCGCAGTTGCTGGCGGTGCTCGTTCCAGTAGGCCAGAACCACATCGGACGCCTCAGTCACCATTCGTCTCCGTTCCCCGGCCGGCGTTCCGGCAGGAAGTCGAGCCATAGCTGAATCGTCTCGGTGTTGGGATGGTCGGGCCCGACCGCTGCCAAGCTGATCCTGAAGGCCTGCTCGAATTGGGTGCGAGCCTCGTCCGTGCGGCCCAGCGCGTACAGAATGCTGCCGAGGTTGCCGTGCCGGAGGCCGACGTCCGGGTGGTCGGGGCCGAGCGTCGGCACACTGATGGCGAGGGCCTGCTCCAGCTCGATGCGGGCCTCGTCCAGCAGACCTAGATCTTTGAGCACGCTGCCAAGATTGTTGCGCCGGATGCCGATCGTCGGGTGGTCGGGGCCGAGCGCCTCGAGACTGATGGCGAGGGCCTGCTCCAGCTCGGCGCGGGCCTCGTCCAGCAGACCTAGATCTTGCAGTACGAGGCCGAGCGTGTTGCGCCGGACGGCGATGATCGGGTGGTCCGGGCCGAGCGTCTCCAGCGCCAGCGCGAGGGTCTGCTCGAGCTCGGTGCGGGCCTCGTCCAGCAGGCCCAGATCATGCAGGACGGTGCCGAGATTGCCGCGCCATACGCTGACGTCTTTGTGATCGGGGCCGAGCGCGGCCAGATTGATGGCAAGAGCCTGCTCGAACTCGGTTCGTGCCTCGGCCAGCCGGTTCAGTTCCCGCATCACCCGGCCGACTTCCTCATGCCGTGCGGCCGTCTCGACATGATCGGGGCCGAGCGCGATTTCGGTCAGCGTCAGAGCGCGCCGGGCAAGCGGTTCCGCCTGCTGATACTGCCCGCTCTCCCGCAGATAGGTCGAGGCGCGGTACAGCAGCCGCCCGGCCTGTTCCTCGCTGACCCGCAGCCGCTCGGCGTGGTCGGCCACGGCCAGTGCCTGGGCCAGCAACCGCTGGCATTCCGGCCAGCGCGCCGGCTCCCAGCTGTCGTCCGGGAACAATTCGTGGACCAGGGCCACGCCGGCGGTCACCCAGCGGGCTTCCGCTTCGTAGTCGAGCCGGGCCTGCACGACGGCTTGCACCAGCCGGTGCATCCCGATCTCGGCCGGCTTCAGGCTGATCAACGCGTATCGGCCCGCCGCTTCCAGCACCCGGTTGTAGACCAGGCGATCCGCGGCGGCCGCTTTCAGCGGTTCCGGTAGCAGATCCTGCTGCGCCAGAGGCAGATCCCGTGGCACCTCCGGCGCCAGGAACGCGAGCAGGGTCAGCAACTGCTCGGCCAGGGGCTCTTCGGCATGCACCCGATCCAGCGACAGCGTCCACACCGACGCCACCCGCCGCTGATCCACACCGGGCGGTGCGGCTTGAGCCGCGAAGATCTCCCGCCCACGCTCGCGGACCAGCTCCACGTAGGTGGCGAGGTCCTCGCCGGTCTGTTCGAGGTAGGCGGCGGCCTCCTCCACCGCCAGCGGCAGGTCCCCGACCAGCTTCGCCAGCTCACCGAGCAACTTGTCGTCGGTGTGCGGCGTCCGCGCCCGCAGGAACGCCACCGACTCCGCCCGCGGCCACACGCTGACGGCCACCGCATGCGCGTGCCGGCGCCACGCCGGCCAGCGCGACGTCACCAGGACATGCCCGTTGCCGCCGGTCGGGATCAACGGGGTCACCGACGCCGGCTGCTCGGCGTTGTCATAGATCAGCAACCACCGCGACCGGCCCCGCAACTCGGCGAACACCGCCGCCACCGCGTCCCGCTCGTCCGCCGCCTCCGGCAACCCCAGCCGCCGCCCGAGAGCGGCAAGCTGCGTGGGTACGGTGGCCGGCTGTTCCGCGTCGATCCACCAGGCCAGCTCGTAGTCACTGCGGAACCGCGACGCGTACTCGATGGCGAGGGTGGTCTTTCCCACCCCGCCGAGCCCGTGCACCGCCTCCGACACCACCGCCGCCGAGCCCTGGCCGTCGGATCGCAACCCCGCGTACATCGCGTCGATCAGCTCGGCCCGCCCGGTGAACACCCGGTTGCGCCCCGGCAGGTTCGACACCGCCGGCCCCGCGCCGGGGAACCGCGTGGCGCCGGGGACCCGACCGCCCGGGAACGCTCCGGCCGCCGGCCGTGGCCGGTCGTTCTCCGCCGCGGCCAGCAGTTTCTTGCGAGCCACCTGCTCATCGACGTCCACCAGGTCCACGTAGACCCGGGTGGTCAGCAGCCCCGACGGGTCACACGGCTGCACCCGCACCGGGATGAGCAGCCGCTGCTTCCCGCTCGGGTCCCTGGCGAACACCGCCCGCCATTCCGCCTCGCCGAACTCGGACCGCAGATACGCCGGCGTCAGCACCGCGATGGTCCGCTCCGCCGACGAGACGGCCGCATGCATCTCGTGCACGAAGTCCCGCCCCGGCCGGAAGTCCGCTGCCTGATAAATGGTGGAATATCCGGCGCCCTCCAGCTGCGCCGCGATCCACTCGGCCCAGCCGCGATTCTCGCTCGCGTAGCTGATGAAGAAGTCCCGGCCCGCCACCTCAGACCTCCCGGAAACCGGATCAGGCCGTCATCCTACCGATGCCACGCCCGCCCCGGCATTCACGAAGATCAACTTAAGTCACGCCCGCCCGAGTGCCTTGATCAGCACACTCGCGATGACCGCCTGACCCGTACCGGCGAAGTGGATCCCGTCCGCACTGAGCAGGTCGGGTCGATCGTTCAGCGGATGGTCCCAGCACTCCGCGACGATCGCGTCATGGTCCGCGGCGAGCGACCGCGTGACGGCGTTGAGGCGGGCGACGCGATCCCGGAAGTCGGGGAAGCCGGGGATCACGAAGGCCCGGCCGAGGGTGAAGACGCTCAGCCGGGCGCCGGTCGAGGCCGCCCAGGCGTACATGGTCCGCAGGTCGTCCTCGATCCGGCTCCAGTCGGGCGTGCGGCGCATGATGTCGTTCGCGCCGCTGTTGAGGTGGAGGAGATCGGGGCCGAACTCCGCGATCCGTGCCGCCTGCTCCCGGAGGGCCTGCGCGGTGGTCGCGCCGATCCGGGCGGTGTTGAGGTAGGCGAGGCCGGGCTGGACGCGCCGCAGCACACCCGCCACCCGGTCGGGCCAGCCCAGCGCGTCGTACCCCGGGGTGGCGTCCCCCGTGCCGAGGGAGAGGCTGTCGCCGAAGACACCGAATCGCCGCCAGGGGGCGTCGGCGAGGATCAGCGCGCCATCGGCGGGGGAGAGGACGTCGGGATCCGTGGCCTCGGTCGGGAATCGCATGGTCATGGCTGCCTCCTCAGTGAGTTGGTTTATCAAACCAACTGCAAAGCAACCCCAGTCAGTTGGAAATCACAACCCACTCGGGTGAGAATTCGAGGATGACGGCAGCACGCGCGGAGAAGACCACCCGGGACTGCACGATCGCGGACGCGCTGGAGGTCGTCGGTGATCGCTGGAGTCTGCTCGTGGTGCGTGAGCTCTTCTACGCGGAGCGGCGGTTCACCGAGATCGCGCGCAACACCGGCGCGCCGCGGGACATCCTCGCGACGAGGCTGCGGAAGCTGGCCGGCCACGGCGTGATCACCCGCGAGCGGTACAGCGAGCGGCCGCCCCGATACGAGTACCGGCTCACCGAGGCGGGACGGGCGCTCGCGCCGGTGCTGCTCACGCTGAAGCGATGGGGGCACGAGCACGTCCGGAAGGGCGCGGACCCGGTCCGGTTCGACCACACCTGCGGGCACGAGTTCGTGGCCGAGGTGCACTGCACGGCGTGCGGTGACGCGCTCGGCGTCGGAGACCTGACCCCGCAACCTGCCGGCGGGGAGCGGGGCGGCGTCAGTCCGGCTCGCGGAGTAGGTCACGAAGCAGTTGCTCGTCCTGCTCGCTGAGCGTGCTGACGAACCGCCGCAGCACCGACGCGCGATCCGGCTCGACGGCCATCAACCGGGTCATCCGGTCGGCGACCAGGCCGGCCGGGTCGGCCAGCGCCCCGTACCGGAAGGCTCGTCCGTCTCGGTGCCGCGCCACCGCGCCCTTCTCATACAGCCTGGTCAGCGTGGTGACGACGGTGCTGTACGACAGCTGCCCGCTCGGATCGAGCAGATCCCGCACCTCGCCGGGCGTCAGCGGATCGGTGACACCGCCGAGGACTGTGACGATCTCGGTCTCCAGCTGGCCGGGCCGGCGGCGTGTGCTCACCGGCGGATCGTATCGATCAATCCTGTGTACGTGTTGAAAGCTCAAGCCAGCAGTGACCGGCCCCAGAAGTCGTCGGCCGCCTGCAGTCCCGGCGGGCAGGCGAAGATCCCGCTGGAGACGTGCCGGATGTACTCGTTCATGGAGTCCCTCCTGGCCAGGGAGGTCTGCACGGGGATGAAGCCGCGCCGCGGGTCCCGCTGATAGGCGAGGAAGAACAGCCCCGCGTCGAGCCGGCCGAGCCCGTCGGAGCCGTCGACGAAGTTGTATCCGCGCCGCAGCAGCCGCGCCCCCTGGTTCTGGGTCGGGTGGGCGAGACGGACGTGCGCGTCCACCGGGATGACAGCAGTGTCGGAAAGGTCGGGCTCGTCGAACTCCTGACCGCCGGTGAGCGGCGCCCCGGTGCCCTTGGTCCGCCCGACGATCGTCTCCTGCTCGCCCAGCGAGGTCCGGTCCCAGGTTTCCACGATCATCCGAATCTTGCGGCTGACCAGGTACGACCCTCCGGTCAGCCACGCCGGCCCGTCCCCGTCGCGGACCCACAGATGCTCGTCGAGAAGCGCCGTCTCCTCGGCCTTCAGGTTCGCCGTGCCGTCCTTGAACCCGAACAGGTTGCGCGGCGTCGCCTGCGACGTCGACGTGGACGACGTGCGTCCGAATCCGAGCTGCGACCACCGCACGCTCACCACACCCATGCCGATCCGCGCGAGGTTCCGCACCGCGTGCACCGCGACCTGCGGATCATGGGCGCAGGCCTGGACGCAGAGGTCGCCGCCGGAGATCTTCGGGTCGATCGCGTCGCCGGGGAAGTGCGGCAGGTCCTCCAGGGCCTCCGGGCGCTGCCCGCTCAGCCCGAACTTGCGGAACAGGCTGGGTCCGAATCCGATCGTCAGCGTGAGCCCGGAGGCGGGCAGCCCGATCGCCTCACCGGTGTCGTCCGGCGGGGCCTCCGGGATGCCGCCGACCGCGCCGATCGTGCCGGCGTCGAGGCCGGCGGTCATCCGCGCGGCGGCGGCGGTCCAGTTCTCCAGCATCGCCACGAGCTCCGCGCGTGTGCGGGCGGTGACGTCGAACGCCACGAAATGCAGCCGATCCTGGGCCGGGGTGATGATGCCGGCCTGCCGTACCCCGTAGAAGGGGATCGCGCCGGCGTTCCCGGCCGACGCCTGTCGCTCCTGCTCGGTGAGAGCGAGCACGCCGCCGGTGGCGGCGATGCCGGCGACGCCGGCCCCGGCCAGCCCGATCATCCTGCGGCGCTTCACTCTTCTCAGACCTTTCGTGGGTACGGGCGGACCACGGCCGTAGTCATTTCCCGGCGACCAGGGCCGCGACCTTGCTGATCGGCTCCGCCAGGGCGTTGATGTCGTCGCTGAGCACCTTGAGCTCGGCCTCGGTCAGCTGGTTGTGCAGCTTCCAGCCGTCACCGGCCCGGTGCGTCTCCAGCGACGCCTCGACCACCGCGAACCGCTCGTCGAGCGTCTTCACCAGCGCCGGGTCCTTCTCCTCCAGGGCCGGGCGCAGCGCCGCGATCGCGGCCTGGGAGCCCTCCACGTTGGCGGCGAAGTCCCACAGGTCGGTGTGCGAGTAGCGGTCCTCCTCACCGGTGATCTTGCCGGTGGCGACCTCGTCGAGGAGTTCCTTCGCGCCGTTGGCGAGCTGGAGCGGGGACAGCGCGGTGCTGTTCGCCAGGTCGACGATCTTCTGCACGTCGGCCAGCAGCTTGTCGGCGATCGGCCCGGACTTGCTGATGTCCCCGGTCTGCCAGAGATCCTTCTCGATCCGGTGGTACCCGGTGAAGTCCTGGCCCGGTTCCACTCCGTCCTCGCGGCCGTCGATCGCCGGGTCCAGGTCGCCGAAGATCTCCGCGACCGGCTCGATCCGCTCCCAGTAGGTGCGCGACACCGGGAACAGCGCCTTCGCTTCTGCCGCGTCGCCGGCCTTGACCGCGGCCACGAACTCGGTGGTCTTGTCGATCAGGGCGGCGGTCTGGCTCTTCACGTACCGCTGGTAGTCCTTGGTGGCCTGGGCCAGCTTGGCGTCCTCGGTGAGCGGCGCGCTGGACCCGGTCACGGTGAAGCCGTTGCGGATGCCCTTGCCGACCATCCCGGGCTTGCAGGCCGTCTCGTAGGTGCCGGCGGTCAGCTCGACGTGCAGCTCGCGGGAGAGGCCGGGGGCGATGTTCTCGACCTCGCCCATCACCCGGTCGCCGGGTGCGTAGACGTAGAACTCGGTGACCTTGTTGCCCTTGTTGGCGATCGCGAAGGTGACGGTCCCGGCGGCGGACTCGGACGTGGCGACCTCGCAGGCGGTGTCCGAGGCGGCCACGGCGATCGGGCCGTCGCCGGCCGCGCCGCCGGCGTCGTCGGTGGACGACCCGCAGCCGGCGAGCAGCAGGAGCGTTGCCGCGGAAGCGGCGGTCAGGCGGCGCATGGTTCTCCTAAGGAACTTTCTGCAGGGTGGGTTTTCGGGCCGGCCTCTGTCGGGCGGGCCAGAGGAAGAGCACGAGGACCGGGACGCCGTACGCGAGCCAGGCGACCGTCTCCAGGACCGTCGGCGCGGGCGTGAAGTTGACCATGCCGCGCAGCAGTTCGGCGTACCACGTGTCGGGCGGGAACGCGCCGCTCACGTCGAACGCCAGGGTGTCCAGGCCGGGCAGCACGCCGGCCTCCTGCAGGTCGTGCACCCCGTACTTGGTGATGCCGGCCGCCACCAGGACCAGCAGCGCGCCGGTCCAGGTGAAGAAGCGGGACAGGTTGATCCGGACCGCGCTGACGTAGAGCAGCCAGCCGAGCACGACCGCGGTGAGCAGCCCGAGCGTGACGCCGAGCAGCGGCCGCGAGTTGTCCCCGGCGCCCTGCGCGGCGGCGTAGAACAGGATCGAGGTCTCCAGTCCCTCCCGGACCACCGCGAGGAACGCCACCGAGGCGATCGCGAACGGTCCGACCCGGACTGCTTCTTCCATGCGTCCGCGCAGCTCACTGCCGATGCTGCGGGCCATCCGGCGCATCCAGAAGATCATCCAGGTGACGAACGCGACGGCTACGAACGACGCGATCGCCTCGAACAGCTCCTGCTGGGTGAAGGACAGCCGGGCGATCCCGGCCTGCAGCAGGACCGCCACCGCGATGGAGAGCGCGGCGGCGGCGGCCACCCCGGCCGCGACATGACGCAACAGGGGCCGGCGGCCGGTCTTGACCAGGAAGGCGACCAGGATGGACACCACCAGGGTGATCTCCAGACCTTCCCGGAGACCGATCAGGTAGATGGCGCTCAACGCGGCTCCTGAGGTAAGGCATACCTAAGTGCTGGTGAGGCCAACCTTCTTCTATTCGGTTGTAGAAGTCAAATCTCAGGACCGGGCCATCGCGGCGTGCAGCAGTTCGCCCAGGTCGTACGCGGCCTCGCCGGTCCAGATCAGAGAGAACACGGCAAGCGCGACCGGCAGCGCGCAGAGGATCGCGGCGGCCCGGCGGCCCGGCGGCCGCAGCAGGTTGCTGACCCGGCGCGGGACGACGCCGCCGGCCGCGTGCAGCCCCGGTTTCCGCCGTGCCGTGGCGGCCAGGGCGGCGATCCCGATCGCCTCGGCCACCGTGCGCCGCGAGCCCACCACCGTCGCCGCCCGCTCGTCGGCGGCCCGCTCCACCAGGTAGTCCACCTGCCGGGTCACCCACCACAGTGCCGGATGCGCGGCCGACGCGAGCTCGCTGATCCGCACCAGACGGTGGTGCCGGGAATCGAGATGATCCTGCTCGTGGGCGAGCAGCGCCGCGAACTGCTCGGCGGAGAGCGCGTCGCGCATGCCGGTGGTGACCACGACGTGACCCGGCTTGCCGGGCACCGCGTAGGCGTGCGCCGCCGGGTCCGGGACCACCACCACCGGCTCGGCGGACTGCCCGGCGATGAGCAGAAGACGCCGCTGCCGCCGCCAGGTCCATCCGATCGACACGGTGGCGGCGGCCAGCAGCAGCACGCTCAGCCACGACACCCACGGCTCGCGGGCCGTGTCGTCCGCGACGACCCGCGCGGACCAGCCGAGACCGCGACCGACCGGGGGGATCTCGGCGACCGCCTTGAGGGCGAAGACCGCCAGGTTCGCCAGGCTGGCGAGCGCGGCGCCGGCCGCCGACCAGGCGACCGCGGAGGCGGCGATCCGCGGCGGCAGGTGCTCGGCGACCAGGCGCACCGCGATCACCAACAGTGGCGGGATGATGACGACGGATACCAGGAAGTGGTCGAACATCGTCTTTCCTCTCACGGTGCCCGGTGCTCGACGCCAACGTAGCGCGTCCACGCCCGCGAGACCCTATGTAGAAAACCGTGCGAGGGTCCGCTACGGTGGCCCGCATGACCACGCCCGTCCGAGTGACCACCGCCGTGTCGAAGGTGCTCGCCGCGCTGCTCGAGGACCCGGAGGCCGAGCGTTACGGCCTCGACCTCATGCGCGCCAGCGGCCACCCCAGCGGCACGCTCTATCCGATCCTGCTGCGACTGCAACGCGCCGGCTGGGTGCAGGCCGAGTGGGAGGACGTCGACCCGGTCGCCGCCGGCCGGCCCGCCCGGCGCTACTACAAACTGACCCCGGACGGCCTGGTCGCGGCCCGCACCGAGCTCGCCGCCCTGCGCCAGCAGCTCGACCGGGCGCTCGGCGGCGCCCCGAAACCGAGGACCGCATGACCGTCGTCGACCGCCTCGCCCACCGCGCCCTCGACCTCGCCGCACGCCGCTGGCCGGCCGAGATCCGCGACGAGATGGCCCGCGAGTGGCACGCCGAGCTCGCCGCGATCATCGCCGAACCGCACGGCACACGACAGGCCATCGGGTACGCGATGAGCCTGCTCGCCGCCCCACCCGTGCGGGACGGCAGTGGCGCTCCACGCGGCTGGGCCGAGACCACCGGGACGCTGATGCCGGCCGGCGCGCTGCTCTGCGCCGGGCTGCTGACGCTCGGGGCCGCGCAGGTCGCGCGCTCCCTGGTCGCGGTGCTGTTCCCGCTGCTCGGCATCGAGGATCACAGCTTCGGCGCCTGGCTCGCCACCGTGGCCGAAGGCGCGTTCGTCGCCGGCTGGTGCCTGCTCGCCGGCTGGTGGCTGGGCCGCCGCGCCCCGATCGAACCCGGCGCCCGCCTCGGACCGGCCACCGCGGCCGGGTTCGCCCCGCTGCTGCTCGTGCCCGCCCTGCTCGCCCCGGCGCTGGCCGGGCAGGATCCGATCCAGATCCTCGCGCATCTGGCCGGGCTGCTGGTCTGGGTTCCCGGCATCGCGCTGGCCGGTGTCGCGGTCGCCCGCGGCCGCCGCCGCGCCGGGACGCTGCTGGTCGTCGCGCCGCTGGTCAGCGCGGTCGCGGCGGTCGCCGCCACACTGCCGCTCGCGCTGTCCAGCCAGGAGGGCTGGGCCGGCGGCCTGCGCGCGGCCGCGGCGTCGCTGACCGGCGGTGAACCGCCCGTCGAGTTCACCACGATCGGGGAGGGGGCGCTGACCAGCCGGACGTTCCACTACCTCGGCCCGTGGGCGGTCACGCTGACCGTGTTCGCGATCCTGGCCCTCGCCTACGGGATGGCCGCGCGCCGCTCGCGGGCCCTGCCGGAGACCGTGCCGGCGCCGCCGCCCGGCGACGTGCGCCCGGTGCCGGTCACGCTGCTCACCGCGGTGGGCGCCGTGTGTGTCGCGCTCGCCGTGACCGGCTGGGCCTACACCCTCGCCATCCTGGACCCGGCGATGCCGCTGGTGTCCGAGGCCGCGCCGATGCCCGGCGGTGACGGTGAGATCTACCTGTGGGTGGCCGAGCTGCGCTGGGGCGCGATCCTGCTCGCCGCGACGGGCATGCTGGTCGCCGCCGCGGACCGCCGCCGGGCCGGCCCCGCCGCGCTGATCCTCGCCGGGCTGCTGGTCGCCGCGGACGGCGTGCTGCTGCGCGCCGGCGTCACCGGCGCGGGCGGCCTGCGCCTCACCCTGCTGATCGGCGCCCTCGCCGCAGCGGCGACCTGGCTCACCGCCGGCGGCCCGGCACCCGCCACCCGGGAGGCGGCCGCCGGGACGGGCGGTGCCGCGCTGGTCGGCGGGCTGATGCGGCGGCGGGTGACCATGGCGGCCGTGATCGCGGCCTGCTGTGCGCCGCTGCTGCTGGCCCAGGGGACCCCGGGCGTGAACCATCCGTTCCTGCCGCGCGGGCTGCAGCTGACCACCACCGGTCTGGCGGTCCTCGGCGTGCTGCTGGCCGTGATCGCCGCCGTGACGCTGAGCCGGCTCCGCCTGCCGTGGTGGGCGGCCTCCGCGCTGCTCGCGCTGCCGGTCGCCGCGGTGACGGTCAGCGGGCTCGCGCCGGTGCCGGTGAACTCCGAGGAGAGCGGGAACGCGCTGGCCGGGGCATTCGTCGGGATGCCGCTCGCGGTGCTCACCGTCGCCCTTCTCGGGTGGCATCGGGAGCGTTCGGTACCCCGTACCCTCGCCATGGTCGTGGCGGGAATCCCCGGGACGCTGGTGCTCTGGCTGGCCGCCGTCTTCGTCCTGTCGATCGTGCCCAGCCTGCTGTTCTCGATCGAGGGAACCGGGTATCCGGCCGATGGCGTCTCCGTCGTCCCCGGCGCCGCGCTGCTGGTCGTGCCGCTCGCGGTGCTCGCCGCGGCCCGGCTCGACCCGCGCGTGGCGACAGCGGATCCGGCCGGTGGCTCTACGGTGGAGGGCAAGCCCATCGCAACCGTGTAGGGAGAGCCGGATGAGTGCCCCAGACGTCGTGATCACCGGGCTGGGTGCCACCAGCCCACTGGGCCCCGATGTGGAGACCCTCTGGCAGGGCCTGCTGGACGGCCGGTCGGGGGTGCGCCGGGTCGACGAGCAACTGCGGGGGTACGCGTTCTGGGAGCAGCTGTCCCCACGGATGGCCGCCCCGATGGCGGTGTCCCCGGACACCGTGCTGCCTCGCGTGCAGGCCCGCCGCCTCGACCGCTGCGAGCAGGCCGCCCTGGTCGCCGCGCAGCAGGCGTGGGCGGACGCGGGCGCCCCGGCGGCCGAGCCGGAACGGATCGCCGTGGTGATCGGCACCGGCATCGGCGGGGTCACCACGCTGCTCGGGCAGGACGACCTGATCGAGGAGAAGGGTCCGCAGAAGGTCTCCCCGCTCATCATCCCGATGATGATGCCGAACGGGCCGGCGGCCTGGGTGAGCATCGAGCTCGGCGCGAAGGCCGGCACCTATACGACGGTGTCGGCGTGCGCGTCCGGCGCCGAGGCGCTGACGCTCGCCGCCCGCCTGATCCGCTCGGGGGAGGCCGACGTGGTGGTGGCGGGCGGCGCGGAGGCGTGCATCACGCCGCTCACGATCGCCGGGTTCGCCCAGGCCCGGACGCTGTCCAAGCGCGACGACGAGCCGGAGCGCGCCTCCCGGCCGTTCGACGTGGACCGGGACGGGTTCGTGCTCGGCGAGGGCGCCGGCGTGGTCGTCCTGGAGCGGGCCGAGTTCGCGGCCGCGCGCGGCGCCCGGGTGCTGGGCCGTCTCGCCGGGTTCGGGGTCACCTCCGACGCGCACCACATCACCGGGCCGGACCCCGCCGGGAGCGGCCAGATCCGGTCCATCCGGGCGGCGGTCGCCACCGCCGGGCTGACCGCGGCCGATGTGGACCATGTGAACTGTCACGCCACGTCCACTGTCGTCGGCGACATCGGCGAGGCCACCGCGATCCAGGCCGCGCTCGGTGACCACGTGGTGCTGACCGCCCCGAAGTCCGCGCTCGGTCATCTGGTCGGCGCGGCCGGCGCGGTGGAAAGCATCATCACGCTGCTCACCATCCGCGACGGCCTCATCCCGGCCACGCTGAACCTGGAGAACAAGGCGCCCGAGGTGAAGCTGGACGTGGTGACCGAGAAACCGCGCCGCCAGCAGGTGCGCGCGGCCGTCTGCAACTCGTTCGGATTCGGCGGGCAGAACGTGTCGCTGCTGTTCACGGCGGCATGACCGGCGGTGTGCGCGGTGACCTGAGCAGAACGGGGGGCATCGAAGTCCGCGGGTGAACGGTACGGTGCTGAGCGTGAACGGGCGTCGAGTGGTGAGCGACGACGAGGTGATCCGCGCGGCGTGTCACTTCTTCCTGCGGCACGGCACGATCGACATGGACGGTCTCGCCGCGACGATGTGCATCAGCCGGGCCACCCTCTACCGGGTGACGCACGGCCGGGACCGGCTGCTCAGCGACGTGCTCTGGCGCCTGGGTGACCGGATGCTCGGCGAGGCGCGGCGACGGCGTACCCGAAGCGGGGTCGATGGCGCGATCGAGGTGACCCACCGGTTCGCCGAGCAGCTGCTGGCCTCCGAGCCGTTCCGCCGGTTCCTCGCCGCCGAGCCGGACGCCGCCGCCCGGATCCTGCTGACCCACACCGGCCGGCTCACCGAACGGGTGGTGGTCACCCAGCAGGAGATCTTCCAGGAGGTCGGCCTGGACTCGGCGAGCGCCGACACCGCCTACCTCTACGTGCGGATCATCGAGTCGGCCCTCTACGCCGAGCTGGTCGCGGGCCGCAGTGCCGACCTGGGCGTGGCCGAGCAGGCCGCCCGGACCCTGCTGCTGGCAGCGTGCTGAGACAGCCGTCGCAGCTTGCGCGGTACCCGTGGCGTAATTGATCGACGATTGCTTATGGTGCGGCATTGCCAAGATTGCTGGCTGACGCGATCTCGACGAGGAGACCGATGCCGACACCCGCCTCACGCTCGCGTCACTGGCAGTGGCTGCTGATCCTGCCCGCCACCGCGCCGCTGATCACACCGCTGGCGAACCGGATCGAGCCGACGCTGCTGGGCGTGCCGTTCTTCTTCTGGTACCAGTTCGCCTGCGCGGGACTCGCGATCGTCGTCATCACCGCGGTCTACCTGAAGACGCGTGAGGATCACCATGAGTGACCGGCAGATCGAGGTCGGCGTCTTCCTCGTGCTGATCGGCCTGGTGCTGGTGCTGGGCTTCGGCGCGGCCCGCTGGCGCGCCCCGGCCGACCCGCACAGCCTGGAGGAGTGGGGCGTCGGCGGGCGGTCGTTCGGCAACTGGGTGACGTGGTTCCTGATCGGCGGGAGCATGTACAGCGCGTACACGTTCATCGCGGTGCCGGCGCTCACCTACGGCGTCGGCGCGATCGGGTACTTCGCGGTGCCGTTCGCGATCATCACGACGCCGATGACGTTCCTCTTCACCACGCGCGCCTGGTCGGTGTCACGCCGGCACGGGTTCGTCACGCTCAGCGAGTTCGTGCACGCGAGGTTCGGCTCGCGCGGTCTGGGCGCCGCGGTCGCTGTCACCGGCATCGTCGCCACCATGCCGTACGTCGCCGTGCAGCTCCTGGCCCTGCAAGCGGTCCTGCGGACGGTCGGGTTCGGCGGCGAGTGGCCGCTGCTGGCCGCCGTGACGGTCGTGTCGATCTGCACGTTCCGCTCCGGGCTGCGCGCGCCCGCCCTGCTGTCGGTCGTCAAGGACGTGCTGATGGCCTGGTTGCTGCTGACCGCCGTGCTGATGGTCGCCATGTACGGCGGCTGGGACCACGCCTTCCAGCAGTCCGCCGAGCACTTCGCCGCCACCCCGAACCCGGGCGACGGCCTGCTGCTGCCGCCCACCGGCCACCTCGGCTTCCTCACCCTGGTGATCGGCTCGGCCCTGGCGATCTTCGCCTATCCGCACGCGCTCGTGGGGATGCTCGCGGCGAAGGACCGGGCCACGGTACGGCGTAACGCCGCCGCCCTTCCGATCTACTGCATGGCTCTGGCGCTGATGGCGCTGCTCGGATTCTTCGCCCTGTCCCGGGGAGTCACGCCGGTCGACGGTGACCTGAACACCGTCGTGCCCCGCCTCATCCACGAGTACTTCCCCAGCTGGTCCGCGGGGATCGCGTACGCCGGCCTCAGCGTCGCCGCCCTCATCCCGGCCGCCGTCATGTCGATCGCCGCCGCGAACGCGTTCACCCGCAGCCTGTTCCGCCCCTACCTGCGCCCGGACGCGTCCCCGGCCGTCGAGGCGCGGGTCAGCCGCTGGGTGTCCCTGCTCGTCAAGTTCGGTGCTGCGGCGCTGATCCTCGCCGTCGACCCGACGTTCTCGGTCGACCTGCAACTGATCGGCGGCGTGATCATCCTGCAGACCATCCCGGCCGTCTTCGTGGGCCTGCTGACCGGGTGGTTCCACCGGGCGGCGCTGCTCGCGGGGCTGTTCACCGGCCTGGCGGTGGGGTTGTGGATGCTCTACGACATCCCCGAGCAGGACGGCACCGGCCACTTCGGCGGGTCGAGCTGGGAGCTGAGCAACGGCAGCAGCGTGTACGTCGGGATCCTCGCCCTGATCGCGAACCTGATCGTCACGGTGGCCGGGACGCTGATCCTGCGGGCGACGGGCAACCCGGGCGGCGTCGACGCGACCCACCCGGACGACTATCTGGCCGACGCGGGGGACGCGAAGCTGAAGCGCCTGGACGGCCTGATCGACGGGCTGCCCCGGCGCGGGGCGGTGACGGTCGACGGGCGCGGCGAGCACACGCCGAGCCACGCCCACCGGCCGCCGGTCCGCTCCTCCCTCGACTGACCGGCGATCCGCTGGACGGGCGGCCGCGCACGCGATCGGCTTTCACGTGCGCTCGCCGCCCGGTCACCGGTGGTGGATCGCGGAATGCCGGGCCACGCCATTCCACGATCCACGCCAGCCGAGGACAGCGCTCACGACTAGCTGGTCCGGCTGGTTGTCAGTGCTCCCGGACGCGTCAACGTTGCCAGGGCGGGGTCATCGCCGCTGCGGGTGCCGGGCCGACGACCAGGGCCGGGCCACCCATCAGCGCGAACCGTCGTTACCCGGCGTGCCGACATCCGCGGTCAACGCCGCGCTCTACGGAAACCCGCGGACGCCCCACGCCCCACAGAATGACGCAAACCCCCACCGCTCCACGGTCACCGGCGACTGACCGTGACGCGCGGCGGCATCGGAGCGCCACCGGGCGGCGGAGCGCCACCGGGCGGCGGGTATCAGCCAGCAGGGTCAGTGCTGCTCCGGCAGCGCTGACAGTGCTGGTTGGTTGAGGAACACTCTGCCTGCGGAAACGTGGCGTGGCCGCCGCTGACCAGTCGCCAAGCCACCCGCTGGGCCGGCGGAGCGTAGGCCAGAGCGGCTATCCGGGCTTGATCACATGCCTGGGCTACGGCCGGGCGACGCCAGCCGTAGGCCTGAGCGGCTATCCGGGCTTGATCACATGCCTGAGCTACGGCCGGGCGACGCCAGCCGTAGGCCTGAGCGGTTATCCGGGCTTGATCACATGCCTGAGCTACGGCCGGGCGACGCCAGCCGTAGGCCAGAGCGGTTATCCGGGCTTGATCACATGTGTGAGCTACGGCCGGGACGGCGCGTTCCAAGATCGGGGGAGGCCACCTCGCGACAGCCGTGTAGGTCGAGTATCTCTGCTGGTAGCGGAGTTTTCAATGAGCCAGCAAGGTCAGCGCTGCGCGCCGCTGGTCCAGCCGGTCGCCAGCGCGGCTGCACTGCGCGCCGGCTGGACCGGCTGGTCCGGCTGGTTGTCAGCGTGACTGGCATCCGGCCGAGGATCTCTGGTCCGACGAGTTTGTGCTGGTCGGCGGTGAGGACTCACCCCTGCGGCCGAAACCGTGACGCTGGAGCAGTTGACCGCGACGCATTGGGTCAACTCCTCCACGGGCCGTCGGAGCGCCGGCCGGGAGTTGCCGGGATGACCGGCCGGGATGGCCGGCCGGGATCAGCGGCACCGGCCCGGAAGCCCGCGCCTCAGTACCAGATCTGCAGGCGAAGCTCGGAGGGGAGGCGCTCGTCGTCGGCCGACACCCGGAACCGCGCTTCGCCGGGACTGTCGGTGATCACCTTCATCGAGATCCAGTTGTCCGGGTCGTGCAGGACGAACTCGCCGTACCCCGATGAGATGGTGCCGTCGAACAGGACCGCGCCGTCGAGGGCCAGATCCTCCGACTCGTCCTCGAACACCTCCACCGACACCGGTCCGTCCACGGAGGTCCGGACCTTCAGGTAGACGGAATCGGGCCGCGCGTGCACGGGAACGCGGCCGTGGTAGCCCTCATGGGTGTCCACGGACTGCACGTCCCGGAAGATCAGCAGTCCGTGCTGGGCGAAGACGCGGAAGGATCCGACGAAGCCGTCGTCCTCTGCGGAATGCTCAGCTACCACGACGATCACCCTACCGTTCCGCCGGCACAGGTGGGCCGGCCCGCACAGGGGGACCGGCCCGCACAGGGGGACCGGCCACGGGTGGCGCGTGAACGGACGGGAGCCCGCAGCCGCCGGCCACGGGCTCCCGTCCGTCAGGCCGGCTGGTAGACCAGCAGGTCGGTCGGTCCACCCAGCTCGGTGCCGCGGGCGGACAGCTCGCGGGCGCCGGGGGAGAAGTAGTGATCGGAGTACACCCCTGACGCGTCGGTCGCGGTGTTCGTCACCATCGCTCCCCTGATCATGCCGGCGACCAGCTGCTTACGGATCTTGCGCCAGGTCTGGAGCGCCTCCTGGTCGTCGGTGGAAGCCGACAACTCGGAGATGCCGAGACGACCGGGCGTCTCCGGGCCGAGATCGATCGACAGGCTGTCCGGATTGGTGGCGCCCAGAGCGTACGGCGGGCGCCGCTCCATCGTGAGCGGACGGATGCCGAGCACGATCCGCCGGACCTCCGGGGGCAGCTGGAGGGGACCCTCCAGACCGCCCTCGGCGACCAGCTCGGCTCGGTAAGCGGGCGTCCATGTCTCGAACGCCATCCACAGCCCCCGATCGGTGACCCAGCCGGCGACGAGCTGCGCGATCTCGTCACGGGAGGCGTGGAAGGGAAGGCTCAGCCTCGCCATGATGCCCCTCGGTCCGGACGTCCTCATCGATGCGGTGAGCCGCGCCGATCGCCAGGGGAGGGCCGAACCACGACCCACTCCCGGCGATCGACGCAGCACCACTGCGGGATCACAACGCGATCCCAGATGACCTACAACTCGATCCTTGATGACCTACAGCGGGAAAGCGTTATGCCACGGCGGCGCCAGATCATCCGCATCCACTCCGAGGCTGATCACGATCTCCTCCGCCTCCTGCACCGTGCCGACGGTGGCGACGACGGTGCGATCGATATCCGGCTCGTAGAACGAGATGTCATCGTCGATCAGATTCCGGGGAATCTCCACGGTCGACACCCTGAAGGTCCCGTTCCGCAGCGGAGCGATCCACACCCACGCATACCGATCGTCCACCTTGGGGGCGAGTCGCGCCGAGATCACCCCCTTGGTCATCGTCAGACGGTTCCTGACCTCGGTCTTCACGATCACGTCCCCCAGAAGATCCTGATGATGTTCCCGCCGAACGCGGAATCCCCGAAGGTGTGAACCTGCAGATGGGGCGCCCCACCGTGGGGATTGTTCGCGCCGTGACCCAGCATTCTGCCATCGGCGTCGACAGCGTCGTCCCAGTGATAGGTCCCCTCTTTCGTTCCGCCCCAGAAGTTCTTCCAGTGCTCGGAGGACTCCCACTTGAACGGGTCCGTCGTGTTCACATATCCGTCGCCCTGGAAACGCCGCAGGAACAGCTCCTCGGCCTCGGATCGACTGCCGACATGGATCGCCGTCTCGCCCCGGTCCAGGGCCCTGCTGGCACTGTTGACCCGGGAGCTGCTCCACGGGATGTCACAGTTGTGGACGAGGACTGCCTGATCACCGGCGAACACGTAATACGTGTGCAGGTCGTTGACGGTCAGGTCGTACGTGCGCTGCGAGTCCCCGTACTCCCGGAGGCCGTTGATCCTGATCTTCTCGCCGTCGTCGGTGCGCAGTTGCTCGCCCTCGCGCAGGTCGCCGGCGTGCACCCACGCCTTCCTGGTCATCGACCAGAACGGGTGTGTCGCGGTGGTGGTCAGCTCGCCGCCGCCGGCGATCGTGACGTCGACGAACTCCTTGTCGGTGTCGGTGCGGATGGTGTGCTCGACCTGCCGTGCGCCGGTCTCGCCGGTCACCGGATCGGTGGCCGTCACCGTGTCGCCCGGCTTGAGCTCGGCGATCGACTCGGACGAGCCGTCGGCGAGCAGCACCCGTGTCGCGGCGGTGAAGCTGTGCGCCGGCTGCATGGTGTCCTTGCAGCGCTGCGGCCCGGACTTGGCGTCGCCGGCGCCCTTCTTCGTCTTCGCCTTCAGCTTCGCGGCTTGCGCCTTGGCTCGGGCTTGCGCCTCGGCGGCGGCCTTCTTCGCCGCTGCCTCGGCCGCGGCTTTCGCCTTGGCCGCCTTCTCCGCCGCTGCCTTGGCAGCTGCCGCAGCCGCGGCCTTGGCAGCCTCGGCCGCCTTCTCGGCCCCGGCCAGGACCATCCTGGCCCACTTCAGTTCCTGGAAGAAGGTGAGGACGGCCTTGCCGGCCCGGTAGATCGCCTCGGCGATCTTCTTGGCCTTGAAGATCTTGCCCCAGGGCAGCGCGCCGACGATCATCATGGCGCATCCGCCGAGGTCGCCCTTGAGGCAGTTCATCAGGTCGTTGATCCCGAGGAACTCCATCAGGACCTGGCCGCCGGCTTCGAGGATGACGTCCAGGGTGCTCTTCGACTGCAGCTGGTTGGCCTTGGCGATGTCCTCCGGCGACGGCCCGGTGTCGACAGTGGTGCCCTCGGCCGCGGCCGGGTCGGCGCCGGTGCCTCCGGCGTCGGTGACCATGCCGGTCGGGTCGGAGAACGCGAGCGGGTTGTTGGAGGCGTAGGTGTACGACGAGGTCGCTTCCTTGGTGACCGGCATCGGGTCGCGGGTGGCGAACCGGCCGGTGCCCGGGTCGTAGTTGCGGGCCCGCAGGAAGTAGTTGCCCTCACCGGTGCTGGAGTCCTGGTAGGCGCCGTGGAACCGCATCGGGTTCTGCGGGCTCGCCGCCTCCGGGATCTGCTGGCCGGCCAGTGACTCGCCGACCCGCGGATTGCCGAACGGGTCGTAGTCGTAGCCGGCCTCGACCGTCCCGGCCGGCGACAGCATGTTCGCGATGCCGCCGAGCCAGTCGTGGGTGTACGAGTGCGTGTTGCCCGCTTCGTCGATCAGGCCGAGCGGCTCGTCGTCCGGACCGTACGCGAAGTCGCGCTTCTCCAGGATCGCCCCGCCGCGTTCCACGGTGTCCACGGCGATCTGCGGCAGCGTCCCGGCCATGTCCCAGGAGAAACGCTGAGCGGTGTCGCCGGAGGTCGCGGCGAGCCGCATCCCGTCGGCGCCGTAGGAGTACGCCGTGGCGACGCCGCCGACCTCGGCGGTGGCGACGCTGTTGTCCAGGTGGTAGGTGAGCTTGTCGCCGCCCGCCTTGACCTGGTTGCCGCGCTCGTCGTAGTCGTACGTGGTGGTGCGCAGGTGCGCCCGCCCGACGAGGTGCTCGGACTGCAGCTGGTCGGCCGCGTCGTACTTGTAGGTGGTCAGATCCTCGCCGGCGGTGCCGGTGCGCTTCTGCGACGTGCGGTTGCCCACCAGGTCGTAGGTGTAGTCGATCCGGCCGGCCGGTTTCACGTCCTTGCCGCCGCAGCTCGCGACGGCGTAACAGGCCGAGGTGACCCGGTCGTTGTCGTCGTAGTCGTACGCCACCGACTCGGCGACGCCGCCGCGCGTGGTGATCACCCGGGTCGGGTTGCCGACCGGGTCGAGGCTGATGTCGTACCGGGACACCGGGTCCTGCACGCCCGGCACCGGGTCGCCGGCACGTTCGGTGCCGACCGCGGTGAGCCGGCCGGCCTGGTCGTAGGAGCGGTTCTCCACCAGCCCGGTGGCCGGCGGCAGCGTGGTGCTGGTCCGCTGGCCGGCGATGTCGTAGCCGAACGCCCAGTTCGCGCTCGGTGTCCGCAGCGCGGTGACCTGGCTGTCGGCGTCGTAGTCGTAGCCGACGGTGGTGCCGTCCGGGTACTGCCGGGAGGTGACGTTGCCCCGCGCGTCGTAGCCGTAGGTGAACGTCTCGTCCGGGCGGCCGGCCTCCTTGCGGACGACCGACGTGATCTGGTCCTCGTCGTCGTAGGCGACCTCGCGGACGCCGAGCGGGTCACCGTAGGAGGTGGTGCGGTCCTCGGCGTCGTAGCCCCAGCGGTAGACCGGGCCGGCGGTGCCGAGCTTGCGTTCGGTGCGGCGGCCGACGATGTCGTACTGGTCGACGACCGTCCGCTTGGCCTTCTCCTTGGCGCTCAGCAGCCACGGGACCTCGAGGGTGTTCAGCGACAGGATGCCGACGGCGTTGCTCTCCGCGTCGTAGGTGACGTTGGTGGAGCGGCCCAGCGCGTCGAAGCTGCGGACCGGGCGGCCCGCCTCGTCGTACTCGATGCGGCTGCGGTTGCCGCGCGGGTCGATCACCGCGTCGACGGCGCCGTCCCTGCCGTAGTCGTAGACCGTCGAGGCGCCCAGGACCGAGTCCGGCTCGGTCACCGTCCGGGTCTGGTCGTCGGCGGTGTACGTGTACCGCGTCGTGTTGCTGTTCGCGTCGGTCGTCGCGATCAGCCGGTTCGCGTCGTCGTACTTGTACTTGGTCTCGTGGTCGAGCGGGTCGATCACCCGGACCTGGTTGCCGGCCGCGTCGTACTCGTAGTGGGTGGTGTACTTCTCCTTGTCGGCGCCCTCGACGTTGCCGCGCGGCTCGGTCCTGGCGATCAGGAGACCGTCGCCGTCGTACTCGAACGTCGTCACGCCGCCGACCGGGGAGATCTCCTTGATCTTGTGGCCGGCCGCGTCGTACTCGGTCTTGGTCTGGCTGCCGCCGGCGTCGCTGATCGACGTCTGCCGGCCGGACCTGTCGTAGGCCATCGACGTCTTGCGGCCGAGCGCGTCGGTCGAGGACGTCACCTCGCCGGTGTTGGCCCGCTCGAACGTCGACGTCTTGCCGAGCCCGTTGGTGGTCGAGGTGGTCCGGTCCAGGTCGTCGACGGCGATGTCCTTCACGACGACCTTGCCATCCGGGTACGGGCGCCGGATCTGGATCGGGTTGTCGTTGCGGTCGTAGACGTACGTGGTGGTGAAGTCGGCCTTGTTCGCGCCGGGCACGTTGCCGCGCGGCGAGGTGACCGTCTCGGCCAGGCCCTTCGGGTTGTACGTCCAGCTCGTGACCAGGTCCGGCTCGTCCTTCATGTCCACGGCCGAGGTGAGCCGCCGGCCCGCCGGCGTGTACGTCATCCGGGTCGTGGTCCGCTCCCCGGTGACCGTCTTGACCTGGCCGGTCGGGTAGTACGCGTAGGAGGTGCTCACGCCGGCCGGGCTCACCGTGCGCGCCAGGCGGCCGGTCGGGTCGTACACCGACACCGACGGGGTGAGGCGTTCCGGCCTCAGGGTCGCGACGACACGGTCCTGGTCGTCGTAGGTGACAGTTGTCGCGTTCTTCCTCGGGTCGATCGACACGACGGTGCGGCCGGTCTTGTCGTACACCGAGGACGAGCGCCGGCCCTCCGGGCTGACCACCGCCTCGACCAGGCCGGAGTTGCGCTCGCCGGGGGCGATCGTCTGGTACGTGGTGACCTTGCCCCGCTGGTCGGTCTGGCTGACCGGCCGGCCGCGGGAGTCGTAGGCGTACGTGATGGAGTGGCCCTCGGGGTCGGTGCTCTTGACCAGTTCGTCGAACGCGTTGTACTCGTCGATCCACTTCTCGCCGTTGGCGTCGACGTGGCTGGTCGGGTTGTTGCGGGCGTCGTAGGAGACCTTCTCGCTGAACCGGCGCTGCGGCGCGAACCGCTCGACCGGGTTGCCGGCCGCGTCGTAGGCGGTCTCGTGCTGGTTGGCGTTGCCGTTGACGACCAGGTTGCGGTTGAGCGTGCCGTCGTACCGGTGGTGGCTGGTGTCGCCGTTGCCACGCTGGGTGTAGAGCAGCACGTTGCCCTTGTAGCCGTCCCAGACCACCACGTTGTCCGCGTCGGTGGTCTTGGCCTCCTGCTTGCTCGCGTCCCAGGTGAACGCGGTGGCCGCGCCGAGCGCGTCGAGCTGGCGGGTGACCCGGCCGTTCTCGGCGTACTCGTTGGTGACGGTCGTGACGTGGTACGGGTCGATCACCTTGGTGAGCCGGGCGCCGGCGTCGTACTTGTACTGCCAGAACTCGCCGCGGGCGTCGCGGGCCTTGGTGAGCAGCCCGTCGGTGTACCAGAACTGGACCTTGCGCAGGTCCTCCAGCAGGATCGACTCGATCCGGCCGGCCTCCAGCTTGACCAGCGCCTTGTGCCCGGACGCGTCGGTGACGGTGATGCTGTCCGTGCCGTGGGCGAAGCGCAGGCCCTGCTGGCGCGGGTTGAGGATCGAGGTGAGCCGGCCCTGCGCGTCGAACGCGTAGACGATGTTGTTGCGGGTGACCAGTTCCCAGCCGTCGCCGGCGCGGCGCAGCGTGGACCGGACGCCCGGCGGGCGGCGGTACCCGTCGCCGTCGGCCGAGAACAGCGTGTCCGAGCCGTCCTCGGCGCGGACCACCACGCCACCCTCGGCGGCGCTCACCTTCAGGTCGTACGCCCAGGCCCAGCCCGGTCCGAACGCGGACGGGCCGGTGTTCAGCGAGGAGTACGCCCGGGTGGAGGCGAAGCCGACCCCGAACGAGGTGAGCGCCAGGTCCTGCTCCGCCCGGGTGAACGCGCCGGTGCCGGTGTTCACGCCGTTGGCCCGGATCGCCTGACTCGCGTCGGTCATCCCGAGCGCCACGCTGCATCCGCAGCCGGCCGCCTGCCGGTCCGGAACCGCCGGCGGGTCGATGGTGGTCCGCGGCGTGGCCTGGTCGGACGCCGCCGACGGGACCTCACCGTCCGGGTAGAGGCCGGTGATCGTGGCGAAGTACTGCTTGGTCGCGTCGAGCTGCCAGCCCTCGGCGCTGCCCAGCGACTTGCAGTAGGTGCGCGGCTGCCCGCACTTGCTGGTCTCCAGGGCGTCCTTGCCGAGCGTGACGGACTCCTGCTTGGTGCCGGACGCGACGTCGAACAGGTCGACCCGCCACGTCTCGAAGCCCGCGTCGGCGAGGTTGAAGTAGACGACCAGCGACGTGTCGCCGACCACGAAACCGGGCCGTAGCAGCAGGTCACGGAACGTCTCGCCGGGCGCGAAGGCCTTCGCCGCCCGCAGATCCGCGGCGGCCTTCTCCGGCTCGCCGCCGGCATTCACCTGCGGCGGTACGACCGGAGGGCGCTCGTCGTCGCCGACGGCTTCGGTGGACGCGGCGTTCGCCGGCAGCCCGCGCTGCTGCGGCTCGGCGCCGCCGGTGACTCCGGGGACCGCCCCGGGTTCGGCCCGCGCCGGCCCGGAGACCGGCGGGGCAAGAGTGAGGACGAGTAAGGCCGCGCAGAAGCCCGCAACCTGGCGGGCACGCGGAAACCTGTGTCTAGACATGGACGGACATACCTTCCCCCGTAGGATTCGACCGCCCCCGAGGGAATCACGTTCATCGATGGCTGTGAGTCTTAATAAAGATAGACATTGGTCTATTGCATATCTCCCCGGTACGTGCCAACCCTCAGCCGCTTCACAGGGCCTTCACAGCGTGTGGCGTGAGATGACTCGGCAGAGCGGCCGGATAATCGCGCCGGCCGCCCGACGGGGGAGGACTCCATGATCGAATTTCGGTGGCGAGCGGTCACCGCGGCGGCCGGCGCGGTAGCGCTCACGCTCGCCGGCGTGGGCGTCGCCGAAGCGGCGGCCGCGCCGCCCGCGTTCACGTTCCTGGCCGCCACGCCGAACGTCACGGCCGAGCGGTACAGCGACGGCGACGGCGTCTACCTCGCCCTCGACCTGGGGCTGCACGTGATCGCCGGCAAGGACCCGTTCGAGATCCGGGCCAAGCGCGCCGGGTACGACAAGCCGATCACCGCCCACCGGACGGTGGTCGCGGGCGGCAAGAAGACGTCCGTCGCGCTCCCGGCCGGGACGGTCACGGACTTCTCCGGCCTCAAGGACTTCACCACGATCGTCGTCAAGGACAAGGCCGGGAAGGTGGTCACCCAGTACAAGACCCCGTTCTGCGGCAACTCGTACTCCTCGGGACGGACCCGGCGGGACGCTCCGGCGACCAATCCGTACCCGACGCGGTGCGGCGGGGAGAACCCGTTCACCCTCGGCGCGATCTGGGGTGTCCAGGCCGGCTGGGACGCGACGGTGGCCGACCAGCCGGCGAACGGCGCCGGGCTGTCCAAGCTGACGGCCGGCAAGTACACCGTGACGGCCACGGTGGACGCCAAGTACCAGAAGCTGTTCGCGATCCCGGCGAACAAGGCCACCGCGAAGGTGACGGTGACGGTGGTCGACGTCAAGGACGAGGAGATGCGAGCCTCCGCCGCCGCGGCACCGGAGAACGCATCGGGTGAGCACGGCCGGCACCACGGCGAGGGGGACGCCAGCCGCCAGGTGTCGTCCCGGCTGGCCGAGTTCCGGGCCGCCGCCCGCCGCCCCGCGCAGCTGAAGGCGGTACCCGCGACCGGGCCGAAGCCGGACCTCAAGTCGCTGCCGGCCTGGGGCATCTCGCTCGCCGAGGGCGTCAACGAGAAGACCGGCAAGCCGAACGGCAGGTGGTACGTCAACTTCGGCGCGACGGTGTGGAACGCCGGCACGTCCCCGCTGCTCGTCGACGGGTTCCGCCGCACCGGCACCGAGCTGATGGACGCGTACCAGTACTTCTTCGACGCCAAGGGCAAGCAGGTCGGCTCCCGCCCGGCCGGAACCATGGAGTGGGACGCGCGCGAGGGTCACCTGCACTGGCACTTCACCGACTTCGCGCAGTACAACCTGCTCGCCGCCGACAAGAAACTGGCGGTGCGCAGCGGCAAGGAGGCGTTCTGCCTGGCCAACACGGACGCTGTCGACTACACGATCGCCGGTGCGAAGTGGCGGCCGGAGAACACCGACCTGGCGACGTCCTGCGGCGCGAACACCGTGGTCGCCGTGCGTGAGGTGCTCGACATCGGCAACGGTGACACGTACAGCCAGGACCGGCCCGGCCAGTCGTTCGACATCACCGGACTGAAGAACGGGACCTACTACATCCAGGTCCTGGCGAACCCGTCGAAGAAGCTGGCCGAGCTGAGCACCGCCAACAACACGGCGCTGCGCCAGGTCATCCTCGGCGGCACCGCGAAGAAGCGGACCCTGACCGTGCCGAAGGTCTACGGCATCACGGGCTGATCCACCGGGGCGCTGCCACTGCCGTGCGCAGCGCCCCTTTCCGGATTGACAACGTTGTATAGTCCTCAGCTGTGCCGCCTGGGCTGAAGGACGTCGCCGCGCGTGCCGGTGTGTCGATCAAGACCGTCTCCAACGTGGTCAACGGCTACACGCACGTGTCGGCCGGCACTCGAGCGCGCGTGCAGGCGGCCATCGACGCGCTCGGTTACATCCCGAACGCGGCGGCCCGGCAGCTGCGCACCCGGCGTTCCGGCGTGATCGCCCTGGCGGTGCCGGAACTGCAGTCGCCCTACTTCGCCGAGATGGCCGGGCTGATCGTGCAGGCCGCCGAGCGCCGCTCCTGGACCGTGCTGATCGACCAGACCGACGGGCAGGCCGAGCGCGAGCGCAACCTGGTGGCCGGTCTGCGCCGGCACGCCATCGACGGCCTGATCTTCAGCCCGCTGGCGCTGGCCGGTGAGGAGCTGGCCCGTGGCGGCGACACGCCGATGGTGCTGCTCGGCGAGCGGGTGTGGCACGGCCCGGCCGATCATGTGGCGATCGACAACACCGAGGCCGCCGCGGACGCGACCCGGCACCTGTGCGGGCTCGGCCGGCGCAGCGTCGCGGCGATCGGCGCGCAGGACTTCGCGTCGGCGGTGACCGCGCACCAGCGGCTGGCCGGTTACCGGGCGGCGATCGAGGAGGCCGGCCTGACCTGGGATCCGCGGCTGGTCGCCCGGGTGGAGCGGTTCCACCGGGCCGACGGGGCGGCCGCGATGGCCGCGCTGCTGCAGCGGCCCCGGCGGCCGGACGCGGTGTTCTGCTTCAATGACCTGCTGGCGCTCGGCGCGATCCG
Source organism: Actinoplanes sp. NPDC023936 (assembly GCF_040639325.1). Taxonomy (NCBI): domain Bacteria; kingdom Bacillati; phylum Actinomycetota; class Actinomycetes; order Micromonosporales; family Micromonosporaceae; genus Actinoplanes; species Actinoplanes sp. NPDC023936. The sequence goes on from NZ_JBEZZR010000013.1 coordinate 43,682, forward strand.
GACCCTGCTCGAACAGGGGGTCCGGGTGCCCGAGGACGTGGCCGTGATCGGCTTCGACGACATCGAGGACGGGCGGTTCAGCACCCCGACGCTGAGCACCGTCGCGCCGGACACGGCACGGATCGCGCGGCTCGCCGTCGACCTGCTCGCCGAGCGGCTCGGCGACGGCCCGGCCGCGCTGAACCCGCCCCGGGAGGTTCGGGTCGCGCACCGCCTGGTGGTCCGGGAGAGCACCGCCGGCTGACACATCGAGCCATGTAACAGCATCTTTACAACGTTGGTTCCAACGTTGTAAACAGGAGCCATGACAGTGGCGCGGCTCACACTTGACCCGTCCTTCGTCGTCGGCCCGGTGGACCGGCGGCTCTTCGGCTCCTTCGTGGAGCACATGGGCCGTTGTGTCTACACCGGCATCTTCGAGCCCGGGCACCCCCGGGCCGACGCCGACGGACTGCGCACCGACGTGCTCGATCTGGTCCGCGAGCTGGGCGTGACCACCGTGCGCTATCCGGGCGGCAACTTCGTCTCGGCGTACCGCTGGGAGGACGGCGTCGGCCCGGTGGGTGACCGGCCGCGCCGGCTCGACCTGGCCTGGCGGTCGATCGAGAGCAACGCGTTCGGGCTCAACGAGTTCATGCGCTGGGCCGCCCTGGCCGGCGTGGAACCGATGATGGCCGTCAACCTCGGCACCCGCGGCGCCGCCGAGGCCGCCGAGCTGGTGGAGTACTGCAATCTCCCCGACGGCACCGCCGCGGCCGACCTGCGCCGCAAGCACGGCGTCGCCCGGCCGCACGACATCCGGCTGTGGTGCCTCGGCAACGAGATGGACGGCCCGTGGCAGATCGGCGCCCGCTCCGCCGCGGAGTACGGGCGGCTCGCCGCCCAGGCGGGGCACGCCATGAAACGCGTCGACCCGACCATCGAGCTGGTCGCCTGCGGCAGCTCCGACGCGAACATGCCGACCTTCGCCGCGTGGGAGGCGACAGTCCTGGAGCAGGCCTACGACCAGGTCGACTACCTGTCCCTGCACACCTACTACGACCCGGAACGCGACGACGAGGCCAGCTTCCGCGCCTCCGCGGTGCACCTGGACGGCTACGTGGACGCCGTGCTCGCCACCGCCGACCACGTCCGCGCCCGGTTGCGCCGCACCAAGCGGATCCGGCTCGCCCTCGACGAGTGGAACGTCTGGTACAAGTCCCGGCTCGTCGAGCCCGAGGACCGCGGCATCGAGGACACCCCGGCGCTGATCGAGGACGACTTCACCGTGACCGACGCCATGGTGGTCGGCAACCTGCTGATCAGCATGCTGCGGCACGCCGACCGGCTCACCGTCGGCTGCCAGGCGCAACTGGTCAACATCATCGCGCCGATCCGGACCGCGCCCGGCGGCCCGGCCTGGCGGCAGACCATCTTCCACCCGTTCGCGCAGACCGCGCGGCTCGCGCGCGGCACCGTCCTGCGGCCCGCGCTGAGCGCGCCGGCCATGCCGACCGGCCGGTACGGCGAGGTGCCGGCCGTCGACGCGGTCGCCACCCTCGACGGCCGCACGCTCACCGTCTTCGCGGTCAACCGCGGCACCACACCGATCACCCTGCACCTCGACCTGCGCGCGTTCGGCGGGCACCGGCCCGGCGAGCATCTCGTGCTGGCGAGCGACAACCCCCACCTGTCCAACACCGCTGAGCACCCGGAGCGGGTCACGCTCGGGTCTTCCCGCAGCACCACGGAAGTCCTGCTCGCCCCGGTCTCCTGGCACGCGCTCAGTTTCACCATCGAGGAGAGACAGTGAACCCCTATCTGACCCGACGCGGCGCGCTGGGGCTGGGCGCCGGCGCCGGGACCGCCATTCTGCTCAGCGCCTGCGGCGACAGCGGCCCCAACGAGAAGGTCACCGGCGGCGGGCCGGACGCCGCGCCGGCCGCGACCGCCTACACCGGCCCGGAGGTCTCCCTCGCCTTCTGGAACGGCTTCACCGGCGGTGACGGCGCGTTCATGAAGACGCTCATCGACCAGTTCAACACCGAGCACGCGAACATCAAGGTGTCGATGAACGTCTACCAGTGGGCCGACTACTACCAGAAGGTGCCCGCCGCGGTCTCCAGCGGCAACGGCCCCGACCTGGGCATCATGCACGTCGACAGCGTCGCCACCAACGCCGCGCGCGGCGTGATCCTGCCGCTGGACGACCTCGCCGCGTCCCTGAGCCTGACCGAGGACGACTTCTCGCCGCCGGTCTGGCAGGCCGGCGTCTACAACAACAAGCGCTACGGGATCCCGCTCGACGTGCACCCGCTCGGCCTGTTCTACAACAAGGCCGTCTTCGAGAAGGCGGGGCTCGACCCGGAGAAGCCGCCGGCCACCAACGACGAGTACCTGGCGGCGCTCGACAAGCTCAAGTCGGCCGGCGTCGAGGGCAGCTGGGCCACCCCGTTCCAGTTCACCGGGAGCCTGTGGTTCCAGTCGCTGCTCTGGCAGTTCGGCGGCGACCTGTTCGACGCCGGCGCCCAGAAGGCCACGTTCGCCCAGGACCCCGGCGTGCAGGCGCTCACCTGGTACACCGACCTGGTCCGCAAGGGGTACAGCCCGCGCAACGTGGCACAGGACGCCGACCTGGTGGCGCTGCGCAACGGCAAGAACGCGCTGAACTGGAACGGCATCTGGACGATCAACACGCTGGCGCAGGACACGAGCCTGCAGTGGGGCGCCGCGCCGGTGCCGCAGATCGGCAGCCAGAAAGCGGTGTGGGCCGGCTCCCACCAGTTCGTGCAGTTCAAGCAGCGGGCCCGCGACGACAACAAGCTGACCGCCGGCAAGGTGTTCATCAACTGGATCAGCCAGAAGTCCCTGGAATGGGCGAAGGGCGGCCAGGTCCCGGCGCGCAAGGACGTCCGGGAGAGCGCCGAGTTCATGGCCCTGCCGGCACAGGCGGCGCTCGCCCAGCAGATCGACTACGTGCGCTACCCGCCGTCGGTGGCCGGGATCGGCGACGCGCTGAACACCGTGGTCACCGCCGTCAACGAGTCGGTGCTGCTGCGCAAGGAGCCGGCCAAGGCGCTGTCCGACGCGGCGGCCAAGGCCGACCAGATCCTCGAGCAGAACCGCAAGAAGTACGGCGGCTGACATGACGATCGTGCAGGAGCGCACGCAGGCGCCGGACGAGACGGCACGCCCGAGGATGCGGCGCAACGCCTCCGTCACCCCGTACCTCTTCTTGTTGCCGTATTTCGTGCTCTTCGCCGGTTTCATGCTGCTGCCGGCGATCTACGGGTTGTGGATCAGCCTGCACGACTGGGACTACCTGCTGCCCGGCAAGCCGTTCGTCGGGCTCGACAACTACCAGGCGCTGTTCGACCCGGCGTCCGCGGTCTTCGACTTCTTCTGGCAGTCGATGCAGGCCACCGGCATCTTCACGGTGGCCAGCGTGCCGCTGCTGCTGGCGGCGCCGCTCGCGGTCGCGCTGCTGATCAACCGGAAGTTCCCCGGCCGCACGTTCTTCCGGGCCGTCTACTTCGCGCCCTACGTGCTCGGTGTGGCGGTCATCGGCGTGCTGTGGCGGTTCCTGCTGGACCCGAACCTCGGCGCTGTCAACGCGCTGCTCGGCACCACCACGCCGTGGACCACCGACCTGCCCTGGGCGTGGATCTCCCTGGTCGGCGTGACGGTGTGGTGGACGCTCGGCTTCAACGCGGTGATCTACCTGGCCGGGCTGCAGGACATCCCGCGCGAGCTGTACGAGGCGGCCCGCATCGACGGCGGCGGCAAGTGGGCCGAGTTCCGCCACGTGACGCTGCCCGGCCTGCGGCCGGTCCTGCTCTTCGTCGTGATCAACACGGTGCTCAACTCGGCCAACATGTTCGGCCAGGCCTATCTGATCACCCAGGGCGCGCCCGGTGTGGAGACCCGCACGGCGATCATGTACATCGCCCAGACCGGCCTGCGTGACTTCAAGATGGGCAGCGCCGCGGCGATGAGCTATCTGCTCACCCTCGCGCTGCTGCTGATCAGCATGATCATCTTCCGCCTCTTCCGGACCAAGGATTGACGTCATGAGCCGTGTCCGAGGTATCGCCTGGTACACCATGCTGCTCGGCCTCAGCCTGATCTTCATCGCCCCGCTGGTGTGGATGCTGCTCACCTCGATCAAGACGCCGGGGGAGGCGACGCAGGTACCGCCGACGCTGTTCCCGCAGCGGATCACCACCGAGGCGTACGACACCCTGTTCGAAGCCGGCTCGCAGACCCCGGTGCTGCGCTGGTTCCTCAACAGCATGCTCGCCGCCACCGGCCAGGCCGTCCTGGTGCTGATCGTGGCGTCGATGGCCGCCTACCCCCTGGCCCGGATGCAGTTCCGCGGCAAGAACGTGCTCTTCGGCATGATCCTGGCGACCCTGTTCGTGCCGATCTTCACGCTGATCATCCCGAATTTCCTGATCGTCGACCGGCTCGGCTGGCTGGACACCCTGTGGGCGCTGATCGTGCCCGGCGCCGCCAGCGCCTTCGGCGTGTTCTTCCTGCGCCAGTTCTTCGAGAGCCTGCCGCGCGAGCTGGAGGAGGCCGCCGTCCTCGAGGGCGCCAACTCCTGGCAGGTCTTCACCAAGGTGATCCTGCCGCTGTCCAGGCCGGCGCTGGCCACGCTCGGGCTGATCAGCTTCCTGACCAACTGGAACGACTTCATCTGGCCGATCTACGTGCTGTTCAGCCCGACCAGCTTCACCCTGCCGCCGGGCCTCGGCATCCTGCAGGGCGCGTACACGATCAACTATCCGGTGGTGATGGCCGGCGCGGCCATCGCGAGCATCCCGGCGCTGCTGCTCTTCGTCCTCGCGCAGCGCTACATCATCGAAGGCGTCTCCCGCTCCGGCCTGAAGGGCTGATCATGCGCTTCGCTGTGGTCCTGCTGGCGGTGGGCATCCTGCTCACCCCGTCCGCCGCGCGTGCTGACGCACGCGTTTACACCAACCCCGTCTCGGCGAGCTTCGCGGACACCTTCGCCGACCCGGTGGTCGTCGCCGGAGAAGACAATCATTGGTACGCGTACGGCACGAGCGATCCACTCCGTGAAGGGGAGGGCACCCCGCACCGGATCCCGATGGCCCGATCCACCGACCTGGTGAACTGGTCCTACGTCGGCGACGCGTTCGGGGCTGCCCAGCTGCCGGCGTACGCGCGGCCGACAGCGGCCCTGTGGGCGCCCGACGTCCGCCGGATCGGCGACCGCTGGGTCATGTACGTGACGGTCACCGAGACCGAACCCGACGGCGCCTCGGCGATCGGCGTCGCCACCGCGCCCACCCCGACCGGCCCGTGGACCTTCGCCGCCGAACCGGCCGTGCCGCCGCGCGCCGCACCGGACGGCGGCTGGTGGTGGACGTTCGACCCGGCACAGGTCACCACCCCGGACGGCGCCCGCTACCTCTACTACGGCAGCTACTTCGGCGGCATCTGGGTCAGCCGGCTCACCGCTGACGGCCTGCGCGTCACCGGCGAACCCACCCGGGTGGCGATCGACAACAAGTTCGAGGGCGCCTACGTGGTACGCCGCTCCGGCTGGTACTACCTGTTCGCCTCGTCCGCGAACTGCTGCGCCGGGCCGACCACCGGGTACTCGGTGTCGGTCGGCCGCTCCCGCAGCCCGCTCGGCCCGTTCGTGGACCGCGACGGGCAGTCGCTCAACGTGTCCCGGGCCGGCGGCACACCGGTGATCGCGCCGAACGGCAACCGCTGGGTCGGCACCGGCCACAACGGGCTGGTCACCGACCGCCGCGGGCAGGACTGGCTGGTCTACCACGCCATCGACCGCGCCGACCCGTACCTGGACGAGCCGTTCGGCGTCAACGAGCGGCCGATGCTGCTGGACCGCCTGGACTGGATCGGCGGCTGGCCGACCGTGAACGGGGGCGCCTGGGCGTCGGAGACGCCGCAGCCGGCCCCCGGCCGCCGCGCCGGACCGGTCCGGCCGGCCCCGGCGCCGCACCCCGGCCGGCCGCTGCCGGCCTACTCCGACGAGTTCGGCGGCGCCGGCCTCGGCCCGGCCTGGGACTTCGTCCGGCCCGACCCGGCGGTCAGCGTCGCCGGCGGGCAGCTGCGCTGGCCGGTGCAGGGCGCCGACCTGACCGGCGACGCGGACGACGCCGGAGTGCTGCTGCGTGACGCTCCGGCCGGCAACTGGATCGCCGAGACCCGGGTGCGCCTGGACCTGGGCGAGGACACCGTCCGCAACTTCCAGCAGGCCGGCCTGATCGCCTACCTCGACGACGATCATTTCGCCCGGCTCTCCACTGTCGCCATCTGGAACACCCGGCAGGCAGAGTTCGGCAAGGAGATGCCGTTCGCCGGGCGGACCTCGTACGGCGGCACCATCGCCGGCACTCCCGGCCGGACCACCACGTGGCTGCGGCTCGCGCACCGGATCGACAGGGCGAACGGCGAGCACGAGTACCGGGCCGGTGTCAGCCGGGACGGGCGGACCTGGACGTGGGGTGGCGTGTGGACGCTGCCGGCGGACACCGATCCGCGGATCGGCCTGGTCGCGCACGGGGGAGCGGAGCCGGCGGTCACCGCCGCCTTCGACTATCTGCGGTTCCACCGTCTCGGATAGACGGGGCTTGACCACCGGGGGCTGATCATCGGTGGGCGGCTGCCGCTATCGTGCTCGGCGTGGACGACACGAGCGCAGCCGCCCCCGGCATCGACCCCACTCAGCCGCACCCCGCGCGGCGGTACAACTACTGGCTCGGCGGCAAGGACAACTTCGCCGCCGACCGGGCCTCCGGCGACGAACTGCAGAAACACTTCCCCAAGGTACGGCTGGGAGCGCTTGCCAATCGTGCGCTGCTCCAGCGAGCGACACGGTTCCTGACCGCGGAAGCCGGCATCCGGCAGTTCCTGGACATCGGCACCGGCCTGCCGACCGCGGACAACACCCACGAGGTCGCGCAGCGGCACGCCCCGGCGAGCCGGGTCGTCTATGTGGACAACGACCCGCTGGTGATGGTGCACGCCCGCGCGCTGCTCAACAGCAGCCCCGAGGGCCGCACCGCGTACATCGAGGCGGACCTGAACGACCCGGACGCGATCCTGCGCCACCCGGTGCTGCACGAGACGCTCGACCTCACCCAGCCGGTCGGGCTCATGCTGGTCGCCGTCCTGCACTTCATCCACGGCGACGGCGCGGCCACCCCGATCGTGCGGCGGCTGCTCGACGCGCTGCCGTCCGGCAGTTACCTGGTCGCCACCCACGCCACCTCGGACTTCGGCACGCCGGAGCAGCAGGCGCTGTACCAGCAGCTGATCGCCCAGGGCCGCTCGGACGTGTGGACCCGCCCGAAGGCCGAGTTCGCCGGGCTCTTCGAGGGCCTCGAGCTGGTGTCGCCGGGCGTGGTGCCGGCCAGCGAGTGGCGGCCCGAGCCGGGAGCGGAGATTCCGGAGCGCTCTGACATCAACGTGTGGACAGCGGTGGGCCGCAAGCCCTGAGCCGGTCGTCCCGGCCGTGATCGCCGTGTGTTGACTTCGGGCGGGGTCACCGTGTGCTCGTGTCGGTGGCACGGCGCCCGCCAACCGTGATCGTCACGCTGGGCGTCCTCAACGCTGGAAACGTGACGCTGTTCGGAAAGCCGTGGACGCCCTGGGCCCTTCAGAATGACTCAGAGCCACCAGCGCAGCGCTTATCCGGTTACTCATCGTGATGTCGACTGCTGCCGGCGGTGACGGGGCACACGGCCGCGCTGCGGCGGTGACGGGGCACACGGCCGCGTGGCAGCCGGGACGGGTAATGCTTTTCGGGGACGGTGATCACGCGTACCGGGAAAAGGGGTTGATCCTGTGGTTGAGTGGCCGCGGTTGCGGGTGGCGGATTGGGCGGGGACGCGGGACACGCTGCATCTGTGGACGCAGATCGTGGGGAAGGTGCGGATGGCGCATGCCCCGGCGGCCAATCACTGGTGGCATGTGACGCTGTATCCGAGCGCGCGGGGACTCACCACGTCGGCGGTTCCGCATGCGGGTGGCGTGTTCGAGCTGGAATTCGATTTTCTCGAGCAGGTGCTGCACGCGCGGACCAGTGACGGGGGCGCGCGGCGGATCGCGCTGGAGCCGAAGACGGTGGCGGACTTCTATGCCGAGGTGATCGAGGCGCTGGCCGCGCTCGGGGTGCCGACCAGCATTCATGCCGTGCCGAACGAGGTGGATCCGGCTGTTCCGTTCGCCGAGGACGACGTGCACAAGTCCTACGACGGGGACGCGGCCCGGCTGTTCTGGCGGCAATTGTTGCAGGCCGATCGGGTGATGAGCCGGGTGCGGTCGGACTTCTACGGCAAGGCCAGCCCGGTGCATTTCTTCTGGGGTTCGATGGATCTGGCCTACACCCGATTCTCCGGGCGGGTCGCTCCGCCGCATCCCGGCGGTGCGCCGAACTGCCCGCCGTCGGTGATGCGCGAGGCGTATTCGCGGGAATTGGCGAGCTGCGGTTTCTGGCCGGGTGGGGGAGAGGAGGGCGCGTTCTACGCGTACGCGTATCCGGAGCCGCCGGGCTACGCCGAGCGGGAGCTGCCGGGAGTAGCGCGATACGACCGCGGGATGAGGGAGTTCATCCTGCCGTACGAGGCGGTGGCCGCAGCGGATGACCCGGACGAGACCCTCGCCGCGTTCCTGCGGTCGGCTTTCGCCGCGGCGGGGGACTGGACCGCGCGCTGAGCTTGCCGGTCAACCTCCCGCTCCACCGCGACGTCGCTGCGGGCGAGGTCGGTGCGTCATCAAAGGCGACTACGGTGCGTGTCGGCCAGCGCGCTGGGCGCGGGCGGCGACGGGACGCAGCGCGCGTTGTCTGCGGCAGATGAGGGGCCCTCCCGCGTTGTCTGCGGCAGATGAGGGACCCTCCCGCGTTGTCCTGACGGTGCCGCCCTGGACAATGGGCGGCGGCCCCGCCGTACAGGGAAAGGTTTGATCATGGGTTGGAACACCTCGGTGCTTTTCCGTCAGGACGTGACGGCGGACGAGGCTGTGGACGACCTCGCCATCACAGATTTCAGCGGCGAACTGGTCGGAGCCGACCAGGCTACCAGCGCCCTCAAGCCCGACGCCCTCTATGCCGCCGAGTCGGGTGGCTGGGTGCAGGTCTGGAACCCGATGATGGATGTGGTCATGGGCTGGGAGCCGACCGACCCGGCCGACGCTTTGGTGGTCTTCTTCAGCAGCGTTTCGAGCACATACGGCTTCACGCTGTTCACGAATGGCGAACGAACCCGGCATTACGTCTACGCCGATGGGGTGGCCGTCGAGGACGAAGGAACGCCACTGCCGGTCGAGGCCGAGATCGCCCTGCCGTCCTGGGGCCCGGACGAGGACTTCCTCTGGTCGATCATCACGGCAGTCACCGGTCTCCGGTACGACGAAAAGCTGCAGTACCGCGTCTACCCGGTGTGACGGGCCTGGTTATGGCGTATCACCGACGGCCTGAGCGCGTGCACTGTCATCGGCAGCGCCGCCTTGCGTGGACCACGATGAGCTTGCCGTTCAACCTCCAGCCGCAGTCCGGCGTCGCGCGGACCAGTCCGCTGCGTCATCAGCCGCGGCTACGGTGAGTGCCGAAGATCGAGCTGGTGGGGTGGCGACGCATCAAGACCGCGCGTTCTCTGCGGCAGATGAGCGCTCACGAGATGTTGATCGTCCAGCAGCCGGAAATCGCTGTGATCATGGGGCTGTCACCGCGATGTCCCGACGCTGGCTGATCAACAACGCCGTTCGGGGCCCGCGAAGCGTCAAAGATCGAGGGGTCGACGTGGATGGGGTCGCACACAACGCCATCGTGTGCCTGCGTCTACGCCATAGCCGAGACGCAGGCACACGGACGGCTTCGGTTTGTTCTCATCCACGCTGGTGCGGGCTTCGGTGCGCTCCTGTCCGCGTTCCGCGACCGGATCGTGTGCCCTCGGCCTCGCTCCGGCAGCAACCGCGAGCCAACAGCGGGGACGGATCGCGCTCCTCAGGGCCAGCGGGGCGGTCACGGCCAGCCGAACTCGCGACACTTCAATACGCGATGCCGTCAGTATTTCCGCAGGTAGTGAGATTTCGGAACTCATGTTGATCGACAATGCCGTTCGGTCCGGCGGCACCGTGACGCCGGACCGAACGGCATTTGTGTGATCGACTGTCCCTGAGGCGCGGCGACTAGTTCAGCCGGGCGCCCTTGTCGTCGTACGCGGTGAGGTCGGTCAAGGTGGCCGGAGGCCGTCCCTCGGTGAAGTCGAACCAGAAGATCTGCGCCTTGTCCGCTTCGCCGCGGCCGCTCCAGGCCGTCCGCTTCGCCTCGACGGTCTTACCGGTGGCACCGTCGCGGGCGGTGATCCGGGCGGCGTCCCCGACGTAGTAGCCGAAGGTCGGGGTGGTACGGCCGTCGAGCGAACGGCCGGCCTGCACCGCGTGGAAGCCCGGCGCCATCCGGCCGGCGCCCGGGTCGCTGCTAGCGATGTCGACGGTGAAGTCGTCGATGGTGCCGGTCCTGGTACGCCCGAGAACCAGGGTGAAGGTTTCATCCAGATTGTCCGGGTCGATGGTCTCGACGTAGAGGACCCACTGCCGGCCGCCCACCTTTTTGCCGGTCTCGACGATCGTACCCAGAATGCCGGGTGCCGAGGAGTTGCCGGCTGACGGCACCGGCGCCGACGCAGCGGTCGGCGCCAACGACACCGTCGATGGGCCGGCGGCCACCGGGATCGAGCTCACCGGGCCGCCGGGATTGATCAGCTGGCTGCCGCCGACCATTAGAGCCGCCACTGTCAGCGCGGACGCTCCGCCGACGGCGAGCCTGCGGCGGCGGCGCATCCGGCCCCCTGCTGCCATCACGTGCTGCATGTCCAAGGGGGCGGGGTGGAAGTCGGGCGGCGAGTGCATGGCGTCCTTCAGATCGTCCAGCTGCGTCATAGTCCTGCCTCTGCTTTCGTCTCGGTACCTAGCGGCGGCACGAGGCCGGCCGTGATGCGCAGCTTCGCCAGGGCCCGCGAGTTGAGGCTCTTCACCGTGCCCGCCGACAGGTCGAGCTCGCGGGCCACCTCCGCCTCGCTGGCGTCGAAGAAGTGCCGCAGCACGATGACCGCCCGTTCCCGCGGCGACAACGCCTGCAGCGCGGCGATCAGCCAGCGCCGTTTCGACACGACGTCGGCCACGTCCTGGGGCGCCTGCCGCTCGGGCATGGTCTCGGTCGCGTACTCCCGCATCGGGCGGCGCCACTGGTCGGTGACCAGGTTGGTGAGCACCGTGCGGGCGTACGCGTAGGGATCCTTGCGACGGACCCGGCCCCAGGCGGCGTACACCCGGACCAGGGTGGCCTGAGCCGCCTCCTCGGCCTGGTGCTGGTCGCCGGTGAGCAGGTACGCCGCACGTTGCAGCCGCGAGGAACTGGCCTGGGCGAACGCGATGAAATCGTCGTCACCGCGGGCCATGGAAGGCCTCTCTATGTTTCATGAGCACCAAGACGAGTGAGCGTCAGGTTTGGTTGCACGGATACCCCGGTGGTGGCATCGGTGCCACCACCGGAGTACATCGCTGCGGCCGGACTAATAGGTGAGAGTTCCGCGCAGCAGGCTCCGCCCGGAATGCGTGGCGTCGCCGTCGTGCGGCTCGTCGCTGACGTCCACCAGCCGGAACCGGTTCAGGTCGGTGCCCGGCGGCACCGGCAGCACCACCTGCCGATCACCGGTCAGGTTGCCGAGCGCGACCATCTTCGTCACGTCGTCCGGGTCGATCAGCCACACCTCGTGGAAACCGGTGGTGAGCGGCAGGTTCCGGACGTCGATCTCCATCTCGCCGTCGGACCGGACCAGGACGGCGCCGCCCGCGTCCGCCGGAACCTTCTCCAGCGGCGTGAGGGTGGCCCGTGCCGTGACGGTCCCCGAGGGCCGCCCGGTGAACTGGTTCACCACCACCGTGCCGGCGACCGCGAGGACCGCCGCCGCTGCCGCCGCGATCGCCGGGATCAGCAGCCGGCGCGACTTCCTCCGGCGCAGCGGCACCACGGTGCCGCGCGGGAGCTCCGCCTCGATCGCCCGCCAGATCCGCTCCGGCGGAGCCGGCAGATCCTGCAGTTCCTGAGATTGCACGCCGAGATCGGCGACCGAACGAAACGCGTCGAAGTCGTGCCGGCATCCGGGGCACTGGGCCAGATGCGCCGACTCGTCGGCGAGCTCATCCTCCTCAGAGAGCGCGAGAAGGACCAGCCGATCGGGATCCAGATGCTGCACCGTCCACCTCCCATCGACGTCGCAGGTTCGCCATTCCACGCCGGATATGGCTCTTGACCGTGCCGAGCGGCAGCCCGGTGACGGCCGCTATCTGTGGATGGGTCAGGTCGTCGAAGAATGCCAGCTCCAGGGTGCGCCGCTGCTCGGCGGGGAGCCGGCCCAGCTCGTCGGCGACGACCAGCCGGTCCACGATCCGCTCCGGCGACTCCGGATCACCCGGTGGGGCCGGCTGGACGCGTACCGTCTCGGCCACCCGGTTCTGGCGTTCCGCGGAGCGCAACCGGTCGACGGCCTTGCGCCGCGCGATGCCCAGCAGCCAGCCGAGCAGCGTGCCGCGCCGCGGGTCGAACGTGTCGCGTCCCGTCCACGCCGCCACGAACGTCACCTGGGTGACGTCCTCGGCGTCCGCACGGTTGCCCAGCAGCCGCTGGGCCAGGTACAGCACGGCCGCGCCGTGCCGGTCATACACCGTCCGCAGGGCTTTCTCGTCGCCGGCGCGTAACCGCTCGGCGAGCTCGTCGTCGGAGCTCATCGACCTCCCTTCCCGCGCATAGGTTCTCCCCGAGTGTTCGCTCGGCGGGTGGCGCTCGGATGCACCTTCGGCCCCGAGGTACGGGTGATCGCGGCGGCCGGCACGGGAGGGGGCACAGCGATTATGCCCGCGACCCGCCGGGGCCGGCGTATCCGTATCGACGCATTCCTCTGTGGACGTCCTCCGGTGGCCCGCTCAGGCCGTATGCTGCTTGCCACCGGGAGCGCGGAGACTGGAGGCCGGATGATCCAGGGATTCTTCCCCACGCTGATGGTCGGCATCGTCGGGGCGCTCCTGGCCGAGGTGATCCGGACCCTCCCGGCGATCCGCAAGGGCAAACCGCCCCGCGGCTGGGAGCTGGTCGCGTCGCTGATCCAGGTCGCTCTGGGCGGTGGCGCGGTGCTGTTCGGATGGGATCAGGAGCAGTCGGCCCTGCAGGTGGCGGTGACGGGCGCCGCGTTCCCGTTGCTCTTCTCGGCCGCGGTGGCCGGCGCCAAACCGCCGGCCGGGGGCCGCCCCGGGCGCGATGTGGCCCGCGGCACGCGGTCGGTCACCGACTATCTGGCGGGCCGGTTCTGATCGGAGTCGGCCGTGCTGCTCCCGAGTGACGAGAACAACCCGATCCTGCACATCGAGGAGCTGCCGCGCTTCTCCTGGCACCGGCCGCCGCGCGTGCCGGGCGCGATGCACGTCTACCTGAGCCGGGGGGACCGGTTCTTCGCGCCGGCGGGCGGCTTCACGCTCGGCGAGCTGTGGCTGATCCGGCCGAGCCGGTTGTACGTCGTGGACGTGTCGATCCATGACGGGCAGATCTCGTACGACGTGACGAACGTGTCCGGCGCCGCCCCGGTGAGCCTGGTCGTCACGTTCTCCTGGCAGGTCGTGGATCCGCGGTTCGTGGTCGAGTCCCACCTGGTCGACGTGATGGCCGTCCTCCCGCACCACCTGGGCGCCGCCATCGACGCCGCGGTGGACGGATTGTCCTGGTCGGATGGGGCCGAGCTCAACGCGGCGCTGAAGTCCGGCGCCCTGCCGGAGTGGGTACGCGCCGACGGCATCGAGATCTTCACGATCCGGGCGGCGGTCGTGTCGCTCGGCGATGACGCGCCGGCGATTGCGGGCGGCGACGGTTGAGGACGGCGATGGTTGAGGACGCTGCCGCGTGGTTCATCGACTGGGTGATCAGCCGCACCGCCGAGGACTGGCGCCGCTATGCGTGGTTCGCGGTGGTGCTGCTGGTCCTCTACCGCACGCTCCGGTTGATCGTCCGCCGGTTCCTGCCGTGGCTGATCGGCCGGGTCCTCGTCCCCGTGGCCGCCGGACTGGTGGTCGCCGTGTGCTGGCTGCTCATCCTCGTGCAGGGGGTCCTGGCACTGCCGTTCCGGCCGATCGGCATCCGGCCGCCCGGTCTGCTCTTCGGGCTCGGCGATGTGGCCGCCTCCGCCGGGCGCGGGACGTGGCGCAGAGTCGGCCCGCGCGCCGCCGGACCCGCCGCGCTGCGGCACACCCCCCGGCTGCTGATCTGGGCGCTGCTCGCCAGTGTCCTCTGGGCGGCGCACGAGGTCACCTGCGACCGGGATCCCGCGTCGCTGTGGTGCACCCGCCCGTTGAGCGCGGTCACCATGGTCGGCGACGACCTTTGGGAAGCCGGAACGAATCGGGTTCTCGGCCGATCGTCGTCATGAACCTGCTCCACAGGTGGTACAGCGGGTCCCAGACGTAATCCCCGATCGTGTGGGTCAGCAGCGCCCCGTGGGTGAGGTGATGGGTGATCGGCGCCAGGACCAGGCCGGCCCGTGCCGCCGTGGCCGCCCGCCGCCCGCGAGCGCCGACCGCATCGTCCCGGGCCAGCTCCCGGAGGATCGCCATCGCCGGCTCGCGCTGATCGGGCCGGCGGCCCAGAGCCGCGGCGGCCTCGACCCGGAACCTCGGCTCCACCGACGGGTCCCTCGCGACGGCGACCAGGAACGCCCGGCCGGAGGCGCCCCGGGTGGCCAGCACGCCCAGGGCGCAGGAGCGGGCGGCCGGTTCGGCCCGGTGATGGTGCACGAGCGACCGCAGCAGGGCGTCCGCTCCCGCCGGATCGTGCACCCGCCGCTTCACGTACCACGCCATCAGGCGCAGGGTGGGGTGCCGCTCGGCGTCGTCGAGCAGCTGGTCGGATCCCACATGGCTGAGCCCGGCCTCGTCCAGGGAGCGGGCGGTGATCTGCCGTACGTACCAGCTGATCGACCGGTCGTGCATGACCGCGGACATCGACGCCTCGATCCGGTCCGGCCGGACCAGCCCGGTCAGCTCGGCGGCGGTGCCGCCGAGGGTGATCATCGCCTCGTCCTTCTCCCGTCGCTCCTCTCGCGTGAGCGCCCGCCGTGCGGACCAGACCCGGGCGATCGCCGGGCGCCGGCTGCGGACCGGCTCCGAGTTCGGCTGGCCCGCATTGGTGTTCAGCCACTGGGCGGTCAGATCCTGGAGGGCGTGAACCTCGCTGCTCATCGTCAGGAGCCGGCTGCCCGACAGGCGCGGATCGACAAGCCGGCCGGCCATCGCGCGCAGCGCGTCCCCGGGCTCGTCCAGGTCCACGAGGGTGGCCAGGGTGGCGACCCGGACGTGCGGCGCTGACCCGCTGCGGGCGATGGCGGCGATGTGTTGCAGGGCGCTGCGCCGGTCGCGGTCGTCACCGGCGTCGGCCAGGGCACGCAGGGCCGGCAGCCGCTCCTCCGCCGAGCGCCGCCCACCGTACGCGAGCTGCGACAGCACCCGCTGCCCGTGCCGGCGAGTCGCGATGTCCCCGTCGGCGAGCAGCACCGTGGCGATCTCGATGCGCTTCGGCTCCGGCGTCTCCGGATTGTTGATCAGCTCGACCAGCCGGGTGGCGTCGGGTGACCGGTGCAGCACCGCCCGCGCGGCCTGACCGATCGCCCGCAGCGTCCGCGGCGGCGCCACCGCGGCCTGCTCCACCGCCTCCATGGTGAGATCGGCCAGCGCCCGGCCGCCCGGCGCCTCGGCCGACCCGTCCGCGACCACGGCGGCGAGCTCCGCCAGTTGCGGGTACTGCCGGTCCGGGCCCGGCTGTGCCAGGGCGCGGACCACCGGCACCGGGTCGTGCCCGGCGTCGGCGTAGGCGCCCAGCGCGAACAGCGCGGTGCTCGACGCGCCGTGCGCGCTGACCTGCTCCAGCCACCACTCCCCGTCGAGATCCCTCGCCTGTTCCAGCCCCAGCAGGTACTCGGCGATGCTCTGGTGCGTGAACTCCAGCCCGTCGGCGCGGTGCACGATCAGGCCGGTGCTGACGATGGCATCGGTGATGTGCTGGTCGGTGACGTCCTCGGGGATCGGGATGTTCCGTCCGGCGAGCCACGACCGCACCGCCGGGATGCTGGGATGCCGGTCGTACTTGAGCCGTTCGGCGGCGAGATGCGTGACGCACTGCCGCCGGAGCGAGAACAGGGTCTCGCCGAAGGCCTCCGCCTCGGCGCCGAGCTCGCTCAGCTGCTGGCGCACCTTGGTCCGTACGTCCGGGAAGGTCTGCCGTCCCTTGAGCAGGGTGTCGACGAAACGCCGGTAGAGACCGGTACGCCCCTTGGGCAGCTCCTCGTCGGGGTAGTGCTGATGCACGTCGGCAGCGATCGTGCAGAGCAGCGGGATCCGCACGATCGGCATCATGCGGTGGGAGTCGACCTGCCGCAGGAAGCTGTCCCGGCGTTCTTCCGCGACGTCCGGGTCACGGAGCTGGTACCAGCGGTGCGCGAACTGCTCCACGGCCGGGCGGTTGAACGGCCTGAGGTTGTACTCGCCGAGCCGGTGGGCCCGATCCATGCCGGCGGCCAGTGACCGCAGGTTGAGGAATTCCTTCGCGCTCAGCACCCGGCTGGACACCACGAAACGGGCCTGCGTGCCGTAGGCGGCGATGTGCTCGGCGAGAATCTTGATCAGGCCGGCCCGCTTCCTCGGGTTGAAGACCTCGTCGAGGCCGTCGATCAGGATCAGCCAGTCGACGCCCGGAACGGGGGGCTTCTCGAACAGCGCCCCGGTGACCGACGACGCCAGGAAGCCGTGCAGGTCCGCGTTGACCGCCTGGGCCACCGCGTCGAACCAGCCCACGCCGGTGAGCAGGCGGGTGGCCGAGCAGCGGACCGCCACCACGGGACCGATCGGCGGTTCCGCGCCCTCGCCCGGCTGGTCCGGCTGCAACCACCAGGCCGCCGATTCGGCCACCAGATGCTGGAGCAACGTCGACTTGCCGCCGCCCGGGCCGCTGACCACGAGCGCGTTGCGATGCCGGTTGAGCATCTCGGTGGCCGGGATGACGGACGGCTCCAGCGGCGACGCGGCGCCCTGGACGACGGCGCGGCTGCGCTCCGCACGCCAGGCCTCGGCTCGCTGCTCGACGTACACGGTGGAGAGCGGCACCTCGCCCTCGACGACCTGGTACGGCAATTCCTCGGCGACCCGGCGCTGAGCGGCAAGCATCCGATGCAGCGGGCTGCCCGGCTCCGGGAGGTAGAGCATCGGCTTGCGCGGCGTGAACCGCCCGATGACGCCGCGGATGTGGTCCAGGCGCTTCTCGAAGTCGAGCGCGTCGATGAGCCAGGCGGCCTCCTGCTCGAAGTCGTAGAACTTGAGCATCGCGCAGACCAGGCCGGTGGACCGGTCCACCACCGGCGCCCCGCTCATGCCGGCCACGACACCCGTCTCGACGCCGACCTTCACGAAGGGCCCGCTCGGACCCTGGACCGCCATCCGGACGACGTCCACGGCGGCGCTGCCGACCGGCCCGCTGTGATTGAAGCCGTACGCGATGAGCTCGGCGTCCTGGTTCTGTTTGTGCTTGAGCAGCAGTGACCGGGTTTCGGCGATCGGGTGGTCGACGTTGGCGTCCAGGCCGATGAACGCCAGATCGGGGAACGGGTAGGCGCCGTCGGTGGCGTTGTCCGCCGGATAGCGGTCCAGCACCACCCCGGAGACGTCCTGGTCCCCGACCCGGATGCCGACCTCGATCCGGCGCGTGGCGTCGCGCCGGCGCCGTTTGCCGCCCGCGACCACGTGCGCGCAGGTCAGGATGATGTTCCGGTCGATGAAGAAGCCGGTTCCGGTCTGCCGGCCCGAGGTGATGTGCACGGTCGCCTGACTCACCCGGTTGAGGGCCGTGGTCGCCGGATAGGACATGAGCCCCCTCCTGACGTCACCCGCGTTGACCGTCCGTCCTCATCGTATCGACGATCCGCCGGGTTTCCCCGAACTCACCGGCCGGCGATCAGCTCCGCGAGCCGGGCCGCGCCCACGTTGCCGCCGGAGAGGATCACGCCGATCCGGGGTGGCGCCGGCCGCACCCGCCCGCACAGCAGCGCCGCGACCCCGCACGCCCCGCTCGGCTCCAGCACCAGCTTGAGCCGGTCGACGGCGAACCGCAGCGCCTCCCGCAGCTCCGCGTCGCTGACCAGCACGATCTCGTCGACGAGCCGCTTGTTGACGGCGAACGTCAGCTCGCCGGGGATGGGCGCGGCCTGCCCGTCGGCGATGGTTCGCGGCACCGCGATCCGGACCCGTTTCCCGGCGGCGAGGGAGCGCCGGGTGTCGTCACCGGCCTCCGGCTCCACCCCGATCACCCGGATCCCCGGCCGGACACCCTTGGCGGCGATCGCGCTGCCGGCGATCAGCCCGCCCCCGCCGACCGGCACCACGAGGGCGTCCAGGTCGTCGGCCTCGGTCAGCAACTCCAGCGCGGCGGTGCCCTGCCCGGCGATGACGTGCGGATGATCGTAGGGCGGGATCAGCGCGAGCCCGCGCTCCTCGGCAAGCTGCCGGCCGATCGACTCCCGGTCACCGGTGTATCGGTCGTACTCGATGATCTCGGCTCGATAGCCTCTGACCGCGTCCATCTTGGACTTCGGGGTGTCCGAGGGCATCACGATCACCGCGTGGCTGCCCAGCTCGCGGGCGGAGAGCGCGACCGCCTGGGCATGGTTGCCGGAGGAGTAGGTGACGATGCCGCGGGCGAGCTGCGCGGCCGGCAGGCGGGAGATGGCGTTGTAGGCGCCGCGGAACTTGAAGGCGCCGACGCGTTGCAGGTTCTCGGCTTTGAGGAAGACCTCGGCGTCGGCCAGCGCGTCGAGCGTGCGGGAGCGGATCACCGGCGTCCGGTGCGCGACGCCCTCGAGGCGGCGCGCGGCGTCCAGCACGTCCGCGAGGGCGACGCCGGCCATCAGCCGGAACTCCGCACGACCAGCCGGGTCGGCAACCGCTCCGGCCACGGCAGCGACGGGTCGAGCAGGTGCCGGACCGCCGACGCGGCCTCCTCCTCGACCGGCATGTAGACCGACGACAGGTCGGCGGCCTCGGCCAGCACGCTGCCGTCGAAACCGATCACCGCGACGTCGTCCGGCACCCGCCGGCCCGCCTCGCGCAGCGCCTGCAGCACGCCCATCGCGGTGACGTCGCAGGCCGCGAAGATCGCGTCGAGCCGGGGCTCGCGGATCAGCAGCCGCTGGGCCGCCGCATAGGCGGTGGCCCGGGTGAAGTCGCCGTCCGCGGCGATCACGGGGGAGGCGGCCACCCGCAGGAATCCGGCTTTGCGTTCGTCGGCGCACGGCGTCGGCGGGCCGAACACCGCCCCGATCCGCTGGCGTCCGGTCAGGACCAGGTGAGCGGCGGCCTGGTAGCCGCCGCTGTCGTTGTCCGGCGCGACGAACACGACGCCTGGCGCGGACCTGCCCAGCGAGACGGTCCGGGTCTGCCGGGCGTACGCCGCCGCCACCGGGCCCGGCATGTTGATCAGCAGCCGCCCGAACGGCGGGTCGCCGGAGTCGTCCACTCTCGGCGACGGGATGCGGCGGACCTCCAGCGGGAGGCCGGCCCGCGCCGCGCCGGTCAGCACCCGCCCGTAGAACGGCTTGGCGCTCAGCGCGTCCGGGTCCGGGTCGGCGATCAGGACCTCGATGTGCTCCCGCCCGCCGGCGCGGCTCTGACTCCGGCCGGTCGCGAGGGCCCGCGCCACCGGGTGCGGCTCGAACCCGAGCCGGGCCGCGACCGCGCGGACGTGATCGCGCATGGTCTCCGAGGTGCCGTACATCCCGTTGATCGCCCGGGACGCGGTCGCCCGGGACACCCCGGCGGCGCGCGCGACGTCCGCGAGGGTGGGCCGTCGATTCTCCACGACCCACCCTAACGTTCCTCAGACGCGGAAGCGGGACACCACCGTCTGCAGTTCCGCCGCGATCCCGGCCAGCTCGGTCGCCGTCGCGTTCGCCTCGTCCAGGGCGGCCGTGGTCGTCTGGGTCGCGGTGGCCACCCCGTCGATGTTCCCGGCGATCGCCGACGTGCCCTGCGCCGCGTCGCCGACACTGCGGGCCATCTCGCCGGTCGTGGCGGTCTGTTCCTCCACCGCGGACGCGATGGTCGTCTGGTAGTCGCTGATCCGCGCGATGATCGACGAGATCTCGCCGATCGCGGCGACCGCGTTGGAGCTGTCCGCCTGGATCGCCTCGACGCGGCGGGCGATGTCCTCGGTGGCCCGCGCGGTCTCCTGGGCGAGATCCTTGACCTCGCTGGCGACCACGGCGAAGCCCTTGCCCATCTCGCCGGCCCGCGCCGCTTCGATGGTGGCGTTGAGGGCCAGCAGGTTGGTCTGCTCGGCGATCGCGGTGATCGTCTTGATGACGTTGCCGATCTCGGCGCTGGACGTGCCGAGCTGGGAGACCGTCGCGTTGGCGCTGTCGGCCACGCCGACGGCCTCGCTGGCGACGCGGGCGGCCTCGGACGCGTTGGAGGCGATCTCCCGGATCGAGACGCCCATCTCCTCGCTGCCGGCGGCGACGGTCTGCACGTTCGTCGACACGTCGCCGGCGGCGGTGGCGGCGATGTTCGCCTGGTCGGCGGCGTCCTGCGCGGACTGCCCGATCCGCCCGGCGACCCGGCCGAGCCGCTCGGTGCTGGTGCCGAGGGTCTGCGAACTCGCGGTGAGCTGCCCGACCATGAACCGCAGGCCCTCGCGGGCGGTGTTGACGGCGACCGCCATGCCGCCGAGCTCGTCGCGGGCGTGCACCTCGGCGCCGACGGTCAGATCGCCGTCGGCGACGGCGGCGAGCGAGCGGGAGACGCTGCCGAGCTGCTTGGCGATCAGCCGGGAGATGAACGTGGCCAGCGCGAGCGCGAGCACCAGCCCGACGACCAAAAAGATGATCATTTGGGTACGGGCGGAGTTGTAGCTGGACTCGGCTTCCGCGGCCATGGCCGCCGACTCGGCGTCCTCGGTCTCCTGCAGTTCCACGACGGAGGCCTTGAGGTCGGCCTGCACCTGGTTCCAGACGGTACCGATCTGGTCGGTGGCGGGCGGGTCGAAGTCCGCGGCCGGCGTCTCCCGGAACAGCGCGTAGTTACGCAGCTGCTGGAAGTAGGTGAACGTGTCCGCCACCTCGGCCGCGGCGGCCTCCCGGGTCGGCGAGCCGACCGCGAGAGCCTGGTACTTCGTGATCGCGTCGGTGGTCGCCGCGTCGGTGTCGTTCACCTTCTCCCGCTGGTCGGCCTTCGCGTCCGTGCCGGTCACCACCGAGTAGGTGAAGAGCACCGAGAAGCCGTCGCCGACGGCTCCGCGCAGCGTGCTCAGCGCGAGACTGCTGTCGACGTGCTCGGCCTTCATCGCCTTGATGTTGTCGTTGAGGCTGGCGAGCCGGACGATGCCCAGCACGCCGACGATGGCCGCGACAAGCGCGCAGCAGAGGACCGCCGCATAGATCTTCGTGCCCACGCGGAAGTCGGCCAGCGCCCCGGTCAGGGGATTACGCGGCGCGGTGACTTCCACCTTCGGGCTTCGCCCGCTCTTCACACCACCATGATCGGCGCATGGCGGCGCAAACTGAGCGATTCCGGCGCCCGGTGTCCCGCCGGGGACTACTTGCGCTGACCGGCCCCGGGCTGCGAGATCGACGTTTGTTCCTGTCCGCAGTGGTAACTCTCGATTCACTTGCGGTGCAGCAACGAATCGCTGGACGGAGATCGACGTGACACCATTCGCCGTGATCAAGCGGGACGACGGCGGGGGCGTGTCGCGCCTGCTGATCTCGGGTGAGCTCGATGAGGACACCGGTGAGGGCATGGCCGGCCTGATCGCCAACGCCGCCACGCAGAGCGACGTGTGGGAGCTCGTCGTGGACCTGCGGCGGGTCACGTTCCTGTCCGCGGCCGGCGTTCGCGCCCTGCTGTACGGCCGTGACGCCGCCATCGGGGCGGGGTGCGCGTTCCGGGTGGTCAATGCGATCGGCCTGGTCTATCAGGTGCTGCGGATCAGCGGTGTCCACCAGAGACTCGCTGTCACCTGCGAGCCGGCCGCCACCACGCCCTGACGGTCTTTCCCCCCGGCCGTCGTTCATCGGCTTTTCCCCGGCCGTCGTTTATCAGTACTTTCCCCGGCCGTCGTTTATCAGTACTTTCCCCGGCCGTCGTTTATCGGCACGACGCCGGGGAAGTCGCGATCGATGACCGATGACCAGCAGCGTGCCGACCGGCACCCGACCGACGAGCCGGACGGCACACCGGCGTACCAGGCGTCCCTGCGCGAGCCGGGCGCATCAGTGGGCGCCGGTGACGACGAACCGGAGAGCACCGAGGAGAGCGGTTCGCCCGGCCGCAACGGCTACGACGTGGACGCGGTGTCCGGCGACACCGGCGTCTACCGGCCCGACTGATACCGGCCCGACTGATACCGACCCGACTGACGACACGCCGGCCGGGTGCCCGGTGCCGCCGGGCATCCGGCCGGCGCTTCCCCCTCGCCAGGCCGCGAGCCGTCCCGCTGTCAGCTTCGCGCGCCGAGCCACGTGCCGAGCCGCCGGCGGACCCGGCCACGCCGATAGCCACCGTGTACCGCACCGGTGGCCGGAGGATCGAAGATCGCGCCCGGCCCGGGAGCGACGGCGGACGGCCCGGTCACGAACGCCGCGCCCCACCGGCCGATGACCGACTCGGCGGCACGGGGCGCGACCCGGTGGGCGGCCAGCATCAGGTGCGAGACCACCCCCACGGTGGTCTGCCGGCGCGGGTGGCGGGCGACGGTGAGGATGCGGGCGGCGAGGCGTTCCGGCGCGTACGCGGGTGGGATGGCCCGGAGCCGGCGCCCGGTGTGATTGGCGGCCCGCTGGAAGAACGGGGTGTCGACGGTGCCGGGCAGCACCAGGCAGACCCGGATCCGCGGATGCCGGGCGACCTCCTGCTGCAGGCTCAGCGCCAGCCCTCGGACGGCGAACTTGCTCATCGAATAGAGCGGGATCACCGAATTCGGGAACACCGACAACAACGACCCGACCAGTACGAGGACACCGTGCCCCTGCGTCCGGAAAGTGGTCAGGGCGGCACGGGCGCACAGCGTGGCGCCGAGAACGTTGGTGTCCACCAGCCGGCGGAGCTCGTCCACCGGTTCCGAGCCGAGCGGCCCGGCGATGCCGACGGCGGCCGCCTCGACCCAGACGTCGATCCGCCCGAACCGCTGCAGCGCCGCCCGGGTGAGCTCGTCGACCGCCGCCGGCTCCCCGATGTCCGTCGGCACGACCAGCACCTCCCCGCCGCGCGCCCGGCAGTCGCGTTCCACGTCGGCGAGCGCCTCCCGGCGGCGGGAGGCGAGGACCAGCCGGGCACCCTCGCGGGCGTACGCCAGCGCGGTCGCCCGGCCGATCCCGCTCGACGCCCCGGTGATCACGACGACCGAGTGACGCGGATCCGGCCCGGTCAATCGTCGGCGTCCTGCTGCGCCCGGTTGGCGCCCGTGGCGTTGATGCCGGCGTTGCTGCTGCCGTGGGCCGGCGCCGGTTCGCGCGGCTCCTCGTCGGTGATGAAGGTGCCGTCCTCCGGGGTCCCGGTGACGTGCTGGTCGGTGCTGCTGCCGAGATCGGGGGACTGGTCGCGGTCGTCGGGCATTGCCGTGCCTCCTGTGGCCGTCGGGTCCCCGGTGCATACCCGATCAGCGCCGCGTGAAGCGTGATCCCGCCGCCCCGCCCCGCCTGCCGCGCCCCGCCTGCCGCGCGCCGGCACCCCGCCCGGCACCCCGCCCGGCACCCCGCCCGGCACCCCGCCCGGCACCCCGCCCGGGCAGCCCTGGGGCACGGCAACCCCGGCCGCCCTGGTCCAGCAGCCCAGGCACGACCGCCCCGGCCGGCCCGGCCCTGGTCCTCGGCTGGTGGATCGTGGAAGGGCGTGGGCCGGCTGGTGCTCAATGCTGACCCTGTTGGCTGATATCCGCCGCCCGGTAGTGCGCCGATCCGGCCGCGCGTCACGGTCGGTCGCCGCCGACCGTGGAGCGCCGGGGGTTTTCGTCATTCTGTGGGGCCTGGGGCGTCCGCGGGTTTCCGCGCAGCGCGGGGTTTACCGTGGTTGTCGGCACGCTGGGTGACAACGGTTCGTGCTGACGGGCGGTCCGGCCCTGGTTTTCGGCTGGCCCCGCAGTGGTGATGACGCACCTCGGGACCATCGCCGCGGCCGGGCGCGCTGACGACCGGCTGGTCCAGCTGGACCAGCTGGTCGTCAGCGCTGTCCTCGGCTGGTGGATCGTGGAAGCGCGCGGTCCGGCTGGCGTTCAGTGCTGTCCCGCCCGGCCGGCGAGAACACCGACAGCCAGCCGGGCAACACGAGCTGGTCACCAGTGCTGCCGGATGCCTGCTTCGAGAGCACTGCGCGCCAGCCCGCCCGCACCGCTCCACGATCGACAACCGGGCGGCGCCACCTCGCGTCCCTACCGGGCGACGGCTCCTCGATCAGCCAGCAAGGTCAGTGCTGCTGCGTGCCCGGCAGCGGCCGCACGCTCCCGGCGATCGCCACTGCCACCGCGAGCAGCGCCGAGACGACGACCAGCGCCTTCAGCACGGTGATGTGGTGGCCGAGCAGCCCGATGGTGGGCGGACCGGCGAGGAACGCGCAATAGCCGATCGAGGCGACCACGCTGACCCTGGCGGCGGCCCGGCGCGGGTCGTCGCCGGCCGCGCTCATGCCGACCGGGAAGCCGAGCGAGGCGCCGAGCCCCCAGAGCAGCGTGCCGGCGAACGCGAGGGCCGGTGACGGCGCGAAGACGAACAGTGTGGCGCCGGCGATGCCGACCAGGGCGAGGACCCGGACCACGAGGGTACGGCCGTAGCGGTCCAGCAGCGACGGACCGAACCAGCGCCCGGCCGTCATGGCGGTGAGGAACCCGGCGAACGCGAGGGTGCCGACGGTGGCGGAGACGTGGTGGCCGTCGATCGCGGCGACGCTGATCCAGTCGTTGCCGACCCCTTCGGCGAACGCGAAGGCGAGCACGAACACGCCGATGAGCAGGGTGCGCGGCTCCCGCCAGGCGGTGAGCGCGCCGCCCGTGGCCGGGACCGATCCGTCCGTGGCCGGTTCGGCGTCGTCGCGGTCCGGGACGAACCGGCGTGCCTGCCAGACGACGGCGATCACGACGAGGACGGCGACGACGGTCAGGTGGGTGGCGACCGGGACGTCCAAAGCGATCATGGCGGCGCCGCCGAGCGCGCCGGCGACGGTTCCGAGGCTGAACCCGGCGTGGAAGCGGGACATGATCGATTTGCCGAGGAGCCGTTCCACGACGGTGCCCTGCACGTTCATCGCCACGTCCCAGGCGCCGTTGGCGAAGCCGAGCAGGAACAGGCCGATCACCACCGGGATCACGCCGGACAGGGAGCCGAGCGCCGCTGTGGTGAGGCCGGCGCCGAGCAGGACCGCCATCGCCATCACGGTCCGGGACGATCCGATCCGGGTGACGACCGGCCCGGAGAGCGGGAGCGCCAGCAGCGAGCCGGCGGCGATGGCGAGCAGCACCAGGCCGAGGGCGGCGGAGTCGAGGCCGAGCTGGTCACGGACCTGGGGGATCCGGGAGGCCCAGCTGGCGAACGCGAACCCGGAGCCGATGAACGCGGTGTAGGTCGCGGCGGTGGCGGCGCGGACGACCGGCGCGGTGGTGAGGGAGTCCTGCATGTGTACGACCGTACATAAGGTCCGGGTGGAACGGTGACCCGTCCCACCCGTACCGTCGTCAGTTGTTTGTCAGCTGTTGTCGACGGCTGCCTGCTGGACCGGCAGCGCCGCCACGTAGCGCCGCATGAACGCGGTGAACCCGGCCACGTCCGCCGGGTCCGGCTCGGCCGTGTCGAGCCGCGCGTCCGCGAAGACCGCGCTGGTCAGGAAGTCGTCGAGGCTCTGCCCCGGCTGCCTGTCGCGGACGAACCCGGCGAGCACCGCGATGCCCCAGGCGCCGCCCTCGGCGGCCACGTCACCGACCGAGACGGGGGTGTCGATGGCGGCCGCGAGCAGGTTCTGCGCCACGCCCGCGGTCTTGAACAGGCCGCCGTGCGCGAACATCCGGTCCAGCCGGACGGACTCCTCCTTCTGCAGCACGTCCATGCCGATGCGCAGCGTCGCCAGGGCGGCGTAGAGCTGGGTCCGCATGAAGGTGGCCAGGTCGAGCGAGCTGCCCGGCACGCGGAAGAAGAGCGGCCGGCCCTCGTGCAGCTTGGTGATCGGCTCGCCGGACAGGTTGTTGAACGCCATCAGGCCGCCGCCGTCCGGCGCGCCGCTCAGCGCCGCGCGGAACAGCGTCTCGAAGATCTTGTTGGTGTCCACGTCGACGCCGAGCGCCGTGGTGAACTCGGCGAACAGCCCGGCCCACGAGTTCAGCTCGCTGGCGCCGTTGTTGCAGTGCACCATCGCGACCAGGTCGCCGGCCGGGGTGGTGACCAGGTCGATCTCCGGGTGCATCCGGGACAGCTCGTTCTCCAGCACGATCATCGCGAAGATGCTGGTGCCGGCGCTGACGTTGCCGGTGCGGCGGGCCACCGAGTTGGTGGCGACCATGCCGGTGCCGGCGTCGCCCTCGGGCGGGCAGAGCGGGATGCCGGGCCGCAGGGCGCCGCTCGGGTCGAGCAGCCGGGCGCCGGCCTCGGTGAGCGTGCCGGCCGGCTCGCCGGCGGGCAGCACGGCGGGCAGCAGCTCGGCCAGTTTGCGCGGCACCCGGCCCGCGGCCAGCTCGTCGAACTGGCTCAGCATCCGGGTGTCGTACCCGCCGGTGGCCACGTCGATCGGGAACATGCCGCTGGCGTCGCCGACGCCGAGCACCTGCCGGCCGGTGAGCTGCCAGTGCACGTACCCGGCAAGGGTGGTCAGATGCGCGAGCCGGGCGACGTGCTCCTCGCCGTTCAGGACCGCCTGGTAGAGGTGCGCGATGCTCCACCGGTGCGGGATGTTGTACCCGAAGAGCTCGCTGAGCTGCTCGGACGCGTCGCCGGTGTTGGTGTTGCGCCAGGTCCGGAACGGGGTGAGCAGCTCGCCCTCGGCGTCGAACGCGAGGTAGCCGTGCATCATCGCGGAGACGCCGAGCGCGCCGGTGGTGCGCAGCTCGGTGCCGTACTTGCGGCGGACGTCCTCGGCCAGGGAGGCGAAACAGTCCCGCAGCCCGGCCCAGACCGCGTCGAGGGAGTAGGTCCAGGTCCGGTCCACGAACTGGTTCTCCCAGTCGTGGGTGCCCACCGCGATGGCCGCGTGGTCCGGGCCGGTCAGCACGGCCTTGATCCGGGTCGAGCCCAGCTCGATGCCGATCGCCGTGCGGCCGTCGTCGATCATGGTACGAATGCCGGCCGCCGGCCGTGCCTCTGTGTCGCTCATCGTCATGTTCTACCGCACCGGTCCGGAGAGCGGGAGGGGCCCCGGCACACTTTGTTAACGTGCGCCTAACACAGCTGTTCCTGGTGCTGCGGTATGTCCGATCCACGGCGGGCCGTGATGTGAACGCAAACAAGTCGGGACTGTCAATGGATGTCCGTTCCGGCGACCCTGTGGCATGCTGGTTGTTGACGCGTCAGTCAAGGAGGCGACCATGCGCACGCTACCCACCCGTGACGACCTGCGGACCTGGCGCGAGTTCATCGAGACCACCGAGGCCCTGCGCAGCGCGCTCACCACCCGGTTGCAGCACGACACCGGCCTCTCACCCGGGGACTACGCGGTGCTGCTCGCCCTGAGCGAGGCCCCGGACCACCGGATGCGGTCGTCGGACCTGGCCGCCCGGATCGGCTGGGAGCGCAGCCGTCTCTCGCACCACCTGGCCCGGATGGAGCGCCGCGAGCTGATCCGCCGCGAGGAGTGCGCCACCGACAGCCGGGGCGCGGAGGTGGTGCTGGCCCCGCCCGGCGCCGACGCGTTCGGCGCGGCCACCGTGCCGCACCTGCGAGCCGTCCGCGAGCTCTTCGTCGACGCCCTCACCCCGGAGCAGCTGGCGGCGGCCGGCGAGATCGCGGCCGCCCTCAAGGCCCACCTGGTCCGGTGAGCGTCACATGACCTCGTCGAAGCCGCCCTCGGCTCGCCAGGTGCGCAGCAGGTCGTGGAAGGCGACCGGGCCGGGACCGTACGCGTTGTTGACCGGCCGGGGCTTACCCTCGCCGTTGTAGTAGCCGGGCGTGCATTCGGCCTGGAAGTTGAAGGTGTCCGGCGCCGTCTCGCGGATCACCTGGATCCATCCCTCCTCGGCCTCCGCGCTCGGCTCGATCCGGGGCGCGCCGCGCTTGGCGGCCTCGGCGACCAGCGCGCCGATGTGGGTGGCCTGCTCCTGCAGCACGTGCACGAAGTTCACCGCCGCCGCGTTCTGCAGCGCCCCGAGGTGGAACAGGTTCGGGAAGCCGTGCGAATAAAAACCATGGAGGGTACGGGGCCCGTTGCGCCAGTGGCCGAGAAGAGGCAGACCGCCACGGCCGTACACCGGGAGGGTCCCGGAGACGACGCCGGAGATGCCCACCTCGAAGCCGGTGGCGAAGATGACGCAGTCCACCTCGTACGACGTCTCGCCGACGACCACCGAGGTAGCCGTCATCCGGGTGATCCCGCCGGTGTCCGCGGTGTCGACGAGCGTGACGTCCGGCCGGTTGAAGGTCTGCAGGTAGTGGTCGCTGAACGTGGGCCGCTTGCACATGTACCGGTACCAGGGCTTGAGCAGCTCGGCGGTGGCCGGGTCCTCGACGATCGCGTCGACCCGGGCGCGGATCTCGTTCATCTTGCGGAAGTCGGCGAGCTCGTCGAGGTACTCGCGTTCCTCGGCCGGCAGGTTGCTGTCGACCGAACCGGTGAGCATCTGGCGCTGCAGCCGGGCGGTCGCCGTCCAGCCGTCGGCGA
Organism: Actinoplanes sp. NPDC023936; assembly: GCF_040639325.1. NCBI lineage: Bacteria > Bacillati > Actinomycetota > Actinomycetes > Micromonosporales > Micromonosporaceae > Actinoplanes > Actinoplanes sp. NPDC023936. The sequence goes on from NZ_JBEZZR010000013.1 coordinate 72,587, forward strand.
TCAGGTCGGCCTCGGCGTGGCCGCCGGTGACGATGGTCAGGAAGTTGTCCATCCGCTCCTGCTGCCAGCCGGGGCGCAGGGAGGCCTTGAACGCGTCGTCGATCGGGCGGTTGTCGCGGACGTCCACCGACGACGGGGTGCGCTGGAAGACGTACAGGTGCTCGGCGTCGCGGGCCAGGTGCGGGACGACCTGGATGCCGGTGGCGCCGGTGCCGACCACGCCGACCTTCTTGCCGGCGAGTTTGTGCAGGCCGCCGGTCTGGTCGCCGCCGGTGTAGCCGTAGTCCCAGCGGCTGGTGTGGAAGGTGTGGCCCTGGAAGTCCTCGATGCCGGGGATGCCGGGCAGTTTCGGCTGCGACAGCGTGCCGGAGGAGAGCGCGACGTAGCGGCTCTGGAACACGTCGCCGCGGTCGGTGGTGACGGTCCACTCGCAGGCGTCGTCGTCCCAGCGCAGCTCGACGACGCGGGTGTGGAACAGCGTGTCGTCGTAGAGCTCGAACCGCTTGGCGATCGCGACGGCGTGCTGCCGGATCTCCTCGCCGGGGGCGTACCGCCACTGCGGGACGTACCCGACCTCCTCCAGCAGCGGCATGTAGACGGTGGACTCGATGTCGCAGTGGATGCCGGGGTACCGGTTCCAGTACCAGGTGCCGCCGAAGTCGCCGGCCTCGTCGATCATCCGCAGGTCGCGTACCCCGGCCTGCCGCAGCCGGGCCCCGGCGAGCAGGCCGCCGAACCCGCCGCCGACCACGACCGCCTCGACCCGGTCGGTCACCGGCTCCCGCTCGGCCCGCTCGGTGTACGGGTCGGTGGCGTAGTACCCCCACTCGCCGGCCGCCCGCCGGTACTGCGCGGCGCCCTCGGGCCGGACCCGGCGGTCCCGTTCGGCCTGGTACTTCGCGCGCAGCGCGTCGACCTCGGCCGGGCTGAGGCGGCGCTGACCGGAGGGTTGCGGGGTGACGTTCGCGGACATGGGCGGCCCTTTCGCCGGGGATCGTGCGAGCCAGGGCAACAATTTAAAGCACGTGCATGACGAAATGTGAATCCCCGTGCCCGCGAGTCCGGTTTGTCACCGGGAGTTCATCGGGGCGCGCAACAAACCCTCCACCGCGTCGAGCAGGCTCGTCGCGGCCGCCGCCCACCCCGGCTGCGCGCTGCGCTCACGCTGCGCGCAGAAGTGCACGATCAGCATGTGCGCCATCTCCTCGCGCTCCCGGCACGCCTCGGGCGTCAGGTGCGGCAGCAGCCGGTGCAGCGTCTCGCTCACCGCGAACAGCACCGGCGCGTCCCGCAGCACGTCACCGGCGAGCTGCCGCAGCCCGGGCTCGGTGATCACCTGCGCGGCGAACCGCGCATACCAGCTGGGCGCGCCGAGGGCGGCCAGATGCTCGGTGTACGGGCACACCACGCACGTGACGACGTCGCGCAGCTCGGCGCTGTCGCGATGCCGCTCGAACAGCCCACGCCGGATCTCCTCCATCGGCGCCGCGTGCCGCCGGATGATCGCCCGGATCAGTTCGGTCTTGGTGCCGAAGTGATAGCCGACGGCGGCGTTGTTGCCCTGCCCGGCGGCCTCACTGATCTGCCGGTTGGAGACGGTGGCCACGCCGTGCTCGGCGAAGAGCCGCTCGGCCGTGTCCAGGATGGTCGCCCGGGTCGCCGCCACCTGCACGTCGCGTGTCCGGCGAGGGCTCCTCACGGCCGCCAGCATACGACGGGCGCCGGATCCCCGGAGCTCGGCCGCCGGGCGTGATTCCCGGAGCCCGGCCGCCGGGCGTGATTCCCGGAGAGCGGCCGCCGGGCGTGAGAGGGTGCACGCGTGAACGTCAGCACTGTCGACTACCACACCGGGGGAGAGCCGTTCCGGATCGTCCCCGCGCCGCCGGTCGGGATCCCCGGCGACTCCGTCGCGGAGCGCCGGGTCCTCGCCGCCGGCGACACCGACGTGGACCGGCTGCGCCGCATCCTCTGCCACGAGCCGCGCGGGCACGCCGACATGTACGGCGGGATGCTCGTGCCGCCGGACGACGACGGCGCCCGGCTCGGGGTGCTCTTCTTCCACAAGGACGGGTTCTCCACCGCGTGCGGGCACGGCACGATCGCGCTGGGCGTCTGGGCGGTGCGTTCCGGCCTGGTCGACGCGCCCGCCGACGGGATCGTGGACGTGCCGATCGACGTGCCGTCCGGGCGGGTCACCGCGCGGGTGCACACCGCCGGCCGGCGGGTCACCGCGGTGGACTACGTCAGCGTGCCGTCCTACCTGGTCGACGACAACATCGTCGTGCCCACGCCGCGCGGGCCGGCGACCGTGACGGTCAGCTACGGCGGCGCGCTCTACGCCCAGGTGGAGGCGGCGTCGCTGGGGCTCGCGGTGGCCCCGGAGCACCTGCCGGAGCTGATCGTGCTGGGCCGGCAGATCAAGGCCGCGCTCGCCGGGCACCCGGCGGCGCGGCATCCCAGCGACCCGCGCCTGGACGGCATCTACGGCACCATCTTCTTCGACGTGCTGCCCGGCCTCGCGCACCAGCGCAATGTCACGGTCTTCGCGGACGGCGAGGTGGACCGGTCGCCGTGCGGCTCCGGCACCGCGGCCCGGGTCGCCACGCTCGCCGCGACCGGCCGGCTCGCGCCGGGCCAGCGGCTGCTGCACGACTCGATCGTCGGCTCCCGGTTCGTGGCCCGCTACGCCTCCGGCCCGGAGGTGGTGCCGGTGATCACCGGGATGGCGTATCCGACCGGGGAGCACACGTTCGTGGTGGACCCGGACGACCCGATGACGCCCGGGTTCGTGCTCCGCTGATCTCCGCGGGACCGATTCTGTTCAAAGGCCGAGCAATTCTGCAACAAGCCTGCAAACGAAAATCATTGACTGATGTCAAAGTTTCGCGCAGATTTCACGGTACGGCGGCCGCCATCCCTGACAGCTTTTTCGCTCGCCATTCGAGGTTGCGATGAGAAAAGTCCGATGGCTCACTACCGGTCTCGCCGTGACCGCTTCGGCCGTGCTGCTCAGCGCGGTCGTCAGCGGTCCGGCGCGTGCCGAAACCCTGTTCGGTGACACCTTCGACGACGGCAACGCCGACGGGTGGTCGCGTAACGGCGGCACCTGGTCGGTGATCACCGACGGCACGCCCGCCTATCAGCAGTCCAACGCCGGCACCGTGGCCCGTGCGCTGGCCGGCTCCACGTCGTGGGCCGACTACACCGTGCAGGCCCGGGTGAAGACGACGGGGACCGCCGGGGTGGTGGCCCGTGCCCGCTCCACCAGCCAGTACTACGCGCTCGTGCTCACCGCCGGCGGCGCCGTGCAGCTCCAGCGGGTCTCCGGCGGCACCGCCACGGTCCTCGCGACCGGGACGCCCGGCGGCGCGACCGGCGGGTGGCGCACGCTCGCGCTGACCGTGCGGGGCAGCACGCTGACCGGTTTTGCCGACGGGACCCAGGTCGTCACGGCGACGGACAGCGCCTACCCGAGCGGGCGGATCGGCCTCGTCACCTCGTACGCCAGCGGGGTTTTCGACGATGTCGCGGTGAACACGACGGGACCGGGCCCGGGTCCGTCGGCGACCTCACCGACGCAGACCACCCCGCCGCCGCCCGGCGGATGCGCGGTGACCGGCACGCCCGCCGGCTTCGCAACCGTGAACGCCTGGGGCCAGAACGGCACGACCGGAGGTGCGGGCGGGCCGACCGTGCAGGTGGACACGGCCGCCGAGCTGCTCTCCTCGATCGCCACGCCGGGCCCGCTGACCATCTGCGTCGCCGGCGTGATCACGCTGCCGGCCGGCATGTACGACGTGACGAGCGACAAGTCGATCGTCGGGATCGGCGCGACCGCCGGGATCACCGGTGGCGGCTTCAACATCGGCCTGCCGGTGTCGGCGGTGACGGCGCCGCCGGCCGACGCGGTGCACAATGTGATCATCCAGAACCTGTCGTTCCGGGGCGCCAGCGACGACTCGATCAACGTGCAGATGTTCTCGCACCACGTCTGGATCGACCACAATGACCTGGCACAGGGTTACGACGGGCTGATCGACATCAAGCGCGGCTCGTCGTATGTCACGGTGTCGTGGAACCACACCCATCACCACACCAAGAACATGCTGCTCGGCCACGACGACAGCAACGGCGCGCAGGACACCGGCCGGCTCAAGGTGACCTATCACCACAACTGGTTCGACGCGACGCCGCAGCGCAACCCGCGGGTCCGCTTCGGTGAGCCGGTGCACGTCTACAACAACTACTACTTCTACAACACCGACACCGGCGTGGCCTGCCAGAACACCGCCGGCTGCATGGTCGAGGGCAACTACTTCGAGAACGTCGAGGAGCCGGTCACCAACACGTACGCGGGTCCGGCCGGGCGCTGCGTGGCCCGCAACAACGTCTTCGTGGGGGAGTCCGGCGCGCCGGACTGCAGCGGGACCGTGCAGGAGCCGTCGGCGTACTACAGCTACACGCTGGACGATCCGAACACGGTGAAGTCGCTGGTCACCGCGGGCGCGGGGGTGGGGAAGCTGTGATCAGCACACTTCTGGCCGCGGCGCTCGCGGCCGTCCTGCCGGTCCCGGCGGCTCTGCCGGCCACGGGAGCCCTGCCGGTCCCGGCGGCAGCGGTCCCGGCCGTAGCGGCCACGGCGGACGGGTTCGCCACCGGGACCACCGGTGGCGTGGCCGGCCCGACGGTCACCGTCACCACCGGCGCCGACCTGGCTCGATACGCCGGCGCGAACACTCCGTACACGATCATGGTCGCCGGCCGGATCAGCGTGGGCGGCATGGTCACGGTGGTCGCTAACAAGAGCATCCTCGGTGTCGGCACGACAGCGGAGATCACCGGCGGCGGCCTCCAACTGGGTACGACCACCCGGCCGGGCAACAATGTGATCATCCGCAACATCCGGTTCAGCAACGCCTCGGACGACTCGATAAGCGTCACCAACAAGGCGCATCACGTGTGGATCGATCACAACGAGTTCCTGCCCGGATATGACGGCTCGCTCGACATCAAACGGCAGTCGACGAACGTGACCGTCTCGTGGAACCGATTCCTCGGCACCGACAAGTCGATGCTGCTCGGGCACTCCGACAACTACACCGCCGACATCGGGTATCTGCGCGTCACCTATCACCACAACTATTTCGACGGATCCAACCAGCGCCATCCCCGGGTGCGTTTCGGCGAGCCGGTGCACGTCTACAACAACTACTACCGCAACATCGGCCTGTACGGCATCGCGTCCACCGAGAACGCCGGAGTGGTCGCCGAGGGCAACTACTTCGAGAACGTGGCCCACCCCTGTCACTCCACCGGCGGGTACGCGGAGAGCGCCCCCGGCCGGCTCGTGCAGCGGCTCAACGCGTTCGTGAACTCCGGCGTCTGCGAGGCCGGCGGCACGGTGGCCGAGCCGTCCGGTTTCTACTCCTACACGCTCGATCCGGCGTCGTCGGTGCCGTCCCTGGTCACCGCGGGCGCCGGGGTGGGGAGGATCTGATGCACGTCCTGCTCGCCGCTCTGCTCACGATCGCCGCGCCGATCCCGATCCCGCCGATCGCCACTGCGGCCCCCGCCGCCGCGGACGGTTTCGCCACCGGGACCATCGGCGGGGCCGGCGGCGCCACCGTCACGGTGGACACCACCGACGAGCTGCTCGACGCGATCGACACGGTCGGGCCGCTGATCATCCAAGTGTCCGGCAGCATCGCCATCACCAGCAAACAGGGGGTCCGGCCGAACAAGACGATCGTCGGGCTCGGCACGAACGCCGCCATCACCGGCGGCGGCTTCGACTTCTACCGGTCGTCGCACGTGATCGTGCGGAACCTGACGTTCGTGGGCGCCGAGGACGACGCGATAAACGTCGGCCAGCAGTCGCACCACATCTGGATCGACCACAACACGTTCGTCGACCCGGTGGACGGCTCGATCGACGTGGTGCGCGGCGCGGACTACGTGACGGTGTCGTGGAACCACTTCGCCGGCACCGACAAGAGCATGCTGATCGGCCACTCCGACGGCGCGTCCTCCAGCGACGTCGGCCATCTCAAGGTCAGCATCCATCACAACTGGTTCGACGGCTCCCGGCAGCGGCATCCCCGGGTGCGGTTCGGCGAGCCGGTGCACGTCTACAACAACTACTTCGACGGCAACGAGCTCTACGGCGTGGCGTCCACGATGAACGGCGGCGTGGTCGTGGAGGGCAACTACTTCGCCGGGGTGCCGCACCCGTGCTACTCCACCAGCGGGTACGCCGACAGTGGTCCGGGGCGGCTGGTGCAGCGCGCCAACGTGTTCACCGGCTCGGGACCGTGTGAGGCGGGCGGGACCGTGCGGGAGCCGTCCACCTACTACTCCTACACGCTGGATCCGGCGTCGGCGGTGCCGTCACTGGTCACCGCAGGCGCGGGCGCCGGCAAGATCTGACCGGTCCGCCGTCACCATCCCGGTGGACACCTCGCCGGCGCCGGCCCGGGCGTCGGCGAGGCGTCAGCACGGGACCGCCCGTCCTGTGCACGATGGAGGCCATGTGCATCAGTAATCACAGCACGACCCGCCGTGGAGCTCTGGCCGGCGGCGTGGCCGCCGCCGCTGCCATCGCACTGGGTGGGCCGGCACTGGGCGGGCCGGCACTGGGTGGGCCGGCGCGGGCGGCCGGCTCGCGAGCGCGCGGCCCGCTCGATCTGACCCATCCCCTCACGACCGGATTCCCCGCCTTCGAGCCCGGCGAGGAGGCCGTCCGCCACACCGTCGCCACGATCGAGAAGGACGGCTACTTCCTCCAGGAATGGAAGATCCTCGAACACATCGGCACGCACGTCGACGCGCCCGCCCACTTCACCAAGGGCGGGCGGGTCGCCACCGAGCTGCAGCCGTCCGAGCTGATCCTGCCCGCGGTGGTGATCGACATCGCGGCGCGGGCGGCCCGGGACGCGGACACCATCGTGACGGTGGACGACCTGCGCGCGTTCGAGCGGCGGCACGGCCGGATCCCGGAGGGCGCGGCCGTGCTGATGCACTCCGGGTGGGCGCGCAAGGTGCACGACGCGGACGCGTACCGGGGCACCGGCGCGGACGGCGGCATGCACTTTCCCGGGTTCGGCGCGGACGCCTGCGAGTGGCTGCTGCGGCACCGCCGGATCCGCAGCCTCGGCGTGGACACGCTCAGCATCGACCCCGGTGACTCCACGGACTTCGACACGCACCTGGTGCTCACCGGCGCCGACCGCTACGGGCTGGAGAACCTCGCGAACCTGGACCGGCTGCCGGCCACCGGGGCGACGATCATCGTGGGGCTCATCCCGTACGAGGGCGGGTCCGGCGGCCAGGCCCGGGTGCTCGCCACCCGCTGACCGTCACTGCTTGCTGGTCGTCACTGCTTGCTGGTCGTCACTGCTTGCTGGCCGTCACCGCTTGCTGGCCGTCACCGCTTGCTGACCGTCACCGCGCCGCCGGGGTTCCCGCGTCGGTGGCGGCCCAGGATGCCAGCAGCGCCAGCGCGTCCGCCGTCGCCGACCCCGGCTCGGCGGCGTAGACGGTCATCGCCAGGTCCGCCTCGGCCTGCAGGTCCATCGTCTCGTACGCCAGGATCAGCTCACCGACCACGTGATGCCGGAACGTCTTCACCCCGGCGCCGTGGATCCGCACGTTGTGCGCGCCCCACCGCCGCCGGAACTCGTCACTGCGGGTGCTCAGCTCGCCGACCAGGTCGTGCAGGCCCTTGTCGTGCGGGTCCTTGCCGGCCGCGGTCCGCAGGTTCGCCACTGTCATGTCGGCGGCCAGGTTCCAGTCCGGGTAGAACCGGTGGGCCGCGGCGTCCAGGAACGTGAACCGCCCGAAGTTCGGTTCTGGGACGGCGAACACGTCGGTGTACATCGCCCGGGCCAGCGTGTTCGCGGCGAGCAGGTCCTGCCGGCCGTTCACCACGATGGCCGGGCTGGTGACCGCGTCGAGCGCCCACTGCAGGCCGGGCCGCACGCTCCACGGCTTGGGCCGGCGGCTCGGCCGCAGCACCGCGTTGCTGCCGTTCGCCGCCTGTGCGAGCCGGACCAGGTGCGCCCGCTCGGCGTCGTCGAGCTGCAGGGCCCGCGCGATCGCGTCGAGCACCCCGGCGGACACCCCGGCCAGCGAGCCGCGTTCGAGCTTCGCGTAGTACTCCACGCTCACCCCGGCCAGCGCGGCGACCTCGCTGCGACGCAGCCCGGAGACCCGGCGGGTCCCGGTGACGGGCAGCCCCGCCCGCTCGGGGGTGATCTTGGCGCGGCGGGTGGTGAGGAAGTCCCGCACCTCAGCTCGGTTGTCCATGTCACGACGGTACGACCCCGCGTTCCGCCCAGGGATGCACTGTCAGTACACCTATCGGTAAGAACTCCCTTCCCGGGCGGGGAGGCGGTTGAATGTTCACCAACCGAAGGAGGAACACCATTCTCACCGTCAACGCGATCGCCGCGCCCTCGGCGACCGAACCGCTGGTGCGCACCACCGTCGAGCGCCGCGACCTGGGGGCGCACGACATCCTGATCGAGATCAGCTATGCCGGCATCTGCCACTCCGACATCCACACGGTCCGCGGCGACTGGGGCCCGGTGGCCTACCCGCTCACCGTCGGGCACGAGATCGTCGGGCACGTCACAGCGGTCGGCGCCGAGGTGACCCGGCACGCGGTCGGCGACCGGGTCGGCGTCGGCTGCATGGTCAACTCCTGCCGGGAGTGCGCCAACTGCCGGGCCGGTCAGGAGCAGTACTGCGAGAACGGCAACACCGGGACGTACGCGGCGGTCGACCGCGACGGCACCGTCACGCAGGGCGGGTACTCCACCCACATCGTCGTCGACCAGGACTTCGTGCTGCGGGTGCCGACCGAGATCCCGATCGAGGCGGCGGCCCCGCTGCTGTGCGCGGGCATCACCACGTACTCGCCGCTCGCCCACTGGAACGCCGGACCGGGCAAGAAGGTCGCCGTCGTCGGCATGGGCGGTCTCGGCCACATGGCCGTCAAGCTGGCCGCCGCGATGGGCGCCGAGGTCACCGTGCTGTCGCAGACCCTGGGCAAGAAGGACGACGGTCTGGCGTTCGGGGCGCAGCACTACTACGCGACGAGCGACCCGGCCACCTTCGAGGCCCTGCGCAACGGCTTCGACCTGATCGTCAACACGGTCAGCGCGCCGATCGACATCAACCAGTACCTGAGCCTGCTGCGCCTCGACGGCACGCTGGTCAGCGTCGGCGCCCCGCCGGAGCCGCTGCCGGTGCAGGTGTTCTCCCTGTTCGGCGCCCGCCGCTCGTTCGCCGGCTCGAGCATCGGCGGCATCGCCGAGACCCAGGAGATGCTGGACTTCTGCGCCGAGCGCGGCATCGCCGCCGAGGTCGAGGTGATCGGCGCCGACCAGGTGAACGACGCCTACGAGCGGGTGCTGAGCTCGGACGTCCGCTACCGCTTCGTGATCGACATCAACACCCTGCGCTGACCGGACGGGATCACGCGCCGGCCGCCAGTTCCGGGGCCGGCGTGAGGTTCAGCCGCGACACCGCGTCGCGCAGGTCGACCGGCCAGATCCACAGCCGGTACTCCGGGTCGATGCCGGAGTAGTCCTCCGGGCCGTGCAGCACCCGGTTGCGCATGTCCGCGCAGTACCGCTCCCGCCAGGACCGCTCGTCGGCGTCGAGCGGCTCGTTCTCCACCTTCTTCTTGGTGATCTTGTACAGATCCTCCATGGCCCGGTACTCGTACGCGAGGAGGGTCTCCGGGCTGGACCAGATGCCCAGCCCGCGGCTGCGCGCCGAGGCCGCGGCGTCGACCAGCAGGGCAAGGTCCTCGGCGCCCGGCACCGACGGATAGATGATGAACGTCGCGGCCTGCCCGGCGACCACGAGGTCCAGGTTGAACGTCGGCCGCAGCCGTTTCGGGATCTCTCGCCGCTCCCGCTCGGTGTAGTCCGGCGCGACGTAGGCCAGCAGCCGGTGCGCGCTGTCGAACGGGCTGTCCGCGACCCGGATGAAGATGTCCCGCGGCCGCCCGGTCGGCCGGGCCAGCCGGGCGGCGATGTTCTGCTTGCCGAAAGCGGACGCGGCCTGCCCCTGCTCGAAGTGCAGCGTGCCCGCCCGCCCGGTCTCCAGCCGGGGCAGCAGGAACTCGCCCAGCGCGGCGGAGATCGGCGCGAGTCCTTTCCGGATCCACTCGGCGAGCTGCAGGAACTCGGTGTCGGTCGCGGCCGCCCGCTGTTCGTTGCGCGCGGTCACCTCCGGGGTGTCGACGGACAGCATCCGCACCGGCATCCGCAGATTCGGCGTGTCACCATCGGTCACGTCGACGAGCGCGCGGGCGCCGAGCGTCGGCATGCTCGCCCCGGCGGGCGCCCAGAAGACTTGCACAGGATCGGCCATCCTCCGAGTGCACCACAGGTGTCCCGCGAGGCCACCTGACCTGCCGGAAAGCCGACTTCTGATCGCGTGAGGGACAGTTGCCGACCGGCGACCGCGGCCGAAGGCTGAGCCGAAGCGCAACTCGAGCGGCCGTTTTTGATTGCAGATAGTGATAGATCGCAACGGATAAATAATATTGATGCATCTCCATGATTCACTCTCGCGGTCAACTCACGGGGGGAGTGAACCATCCATGCATGCCGATAAATGGGCGCGCGCTCGCTGGCTGGCGGCGTTCTGCGCGTTCCTGCTGATAGCCACTCTGGCACCGCCGGCCGACGTGCCGGCCCGCGCCGAACCCGGCGAAGTCCCGACCGTCACCGCGGGCGCTGACCCGCAACAACGCGGCATCCCGGCCAACGCGGCCCCGGATGCCGCGGTGCCCGAGGACCAGCGGCCCCCGATCGTGCCCCCGGCGGTGGAAGCCGGCGGCGAGGCGCGCGAGGTCGGCCGGGCCGCCGTCGCTCGTGCGGCCGAGGCGGCCCCGGGCGAGGCGTTCACCGATGTGCTGTTGCGGCCCGGATTCGTGGTCGGCGACACCTCGCTGGTGACCTATTTCAACCTGAAGGACCAGGGCTTCGAGCGCTGGCGGGTGGATCTGTTCGAGACCGTGTCGCAGACCCGGCAGGAGTCCGTCGAGCTGGGCAAGGACCAGCTGAAGAACACCGGCTGCGGCACCCTGCGCGCCTACTGCAAGTCGCTGGGCGCGGCCGAGGGCTGGCAGCTGGACGCGACGAAGAACTACTTCGTCACGATCACCGCGCTCTATCCGGACGGTGAGGTGCCGTCGGCGAACTCCGACAACGCCCAGCCGCGCACCACGATCGACCCGCCCGCCATTCCGGCCCGGCAGGCCGCCGGCTGCGGGTGCAGCGGCGCGCTCGGCATGACCGGCGCGAGCCAGGCGACCCGCGGCATCGGCGTGAACACCGGCACCGGCGCCTTCACCCGGACCGAGCAGGACCAGGGCATGGCCTCGTTCGGTGTTCCGTTCTCCTCGACCCGCGCCTATTCCTCTGGCAACATCGGCCCGTCGGCGCTCGGCTCGGGCTGGGCCTGGGTCTACGACATGAAGGTCACCGCCACCGAGGGCGGCGCTGTCGTGCGGGCCGAGGACGGCTCCGACACGGTGTTCGCCGCGAACGGCGACGCCTACGTGCGGCCGCCGGGTGTGCGGTCCACGCTGCGCCGGGCCGGCGCCGGCTGGGAGCTGGTCACCCGCAACAACATCGTGTTCGCGTTCGACGCGCAGGGCCGGCTGTCCTCGATCCTCAACCCGCGTCAGGTGGGCCTGCGGTTCGCGCACACCGACACGAGCATCACGGTCACCGACGGGTCCGGGCGCAAGGCCGTGGCGAAACTGGTCGCCGGGCTGATCGAGTCGATCACGCTGCCGGACGGCCGCAAGACCCAGTACTTCTACACCGGCGGCCTGCTCACCAAGGTCCGCGACGCGGCGGGGGAGTTCTGGCAGTACAAGTACGACGCGGCCGGCCGGCTCGTCCAGGTGACCCAGCCGGACAAGATCGTCGCGCTGACCAACGAGTACGGCGCGGACGGCCGGGTCGCCCGGCAGCTGGACGCGCTCGGCGCCGCCACCACCTTCGCCTGGGACCCGGGCAAGCAGGAGTCCAAGACCACCGACGCGGACAACGTGGTGGTCTGGGACGGCTACAAGGGCAACGTGCTGCTCTACTCGCAGCGCGGCAACGGTGACACGAACAACCACCGCTACGACGGCTCGCTCAACCGCAGCCTGGTGGTCAACGCCAACCAGAACCAGCACGAGTCGGCGTACGACCCGGCCGGCAACCTGGTCGAGCAGTTCGCACCGCAGCGCCGGTTCAGCGAGAAGACCAGCTACGACGCGCGCAACAACCCGACCAGCCACGTCGACGCCGAGGGGCAGACGTGGAAGGACGAGTACAACCAGTTCGACGAGTTGGTCAAGAGCACCGACCCGGAGAACCACTCGATCACCTACACCTACGACGGCCGCGGCCTGCTGCTGACGATCACCGACCAGCGCGGCAAGGTCACCCGGACCGAGAACATCGCGGACGGCCAGCCGAACGCGGGCCTGCTGAACGCGCAGATCTCGCCGGAAGGGCGCCGCACCGAGTTCGGCTACGACAAGGTCGGCCGGCAGGTCACGGTGACCGACCCCCGGGGCACGGTGGCCGGGGCGAAGCGGGAGACCTACACCACCCGCACCGTCTACGACGCCCTGGACCGGACCGTCGCCATGTACGCGCCGGGCAAGAGGAACCCGGACGTCGCCGACTTCGACACTGTCGGCCGGCTCCGGAAGACCACCACCGCCGGTGGCGTGAGCACCTCGTACACGTACTTCGACAACGGTCTGCCCAAGGCGACCTACGAGGCGCGCCGGACGATGCTCAACACCTACACGCCCGCCGGTCGCCGGCTCACCTCGGCGATCGATATGAAGCACGAGGCCGATCTGGTCACCAGCTGGGCGTACAACGCCAAGGGCCTGGTGCAGTCGACGACCTCGCCGCGCGGCAACCTGCCGGGGGCGAACAAGGCGGACTTCACCACCACGTACGTCTACGACAACAACGACAACATCATCCAGCTGCGCCGGCCGTACCCGAACGGTCAGGTGGTGACCCGGGACTACAAGGTCGACGACCTGGACCGCAGCGTCGAGACCGTCGACGAGTTCGGCAAGTCCGCCAAGTTCGACCGGTCCAACAGCGGGCAGGTGCGCTCCACCACCGACGCCCTCGGCCGCAGCACCTCGATGTCGTACGACAAGAACGGACGCCAGAACGGGATCACCGACCCGAAGGGCGGGCAGACCCGGACCGAGTACGACGCGGCCGGCAACAAGATCAAGCAGATCTCGGCGACCGGCGGCATCACGACCTACGAGTACACCGACGACGGCTTCGTGTCCGCGGTGACCGAGCCGCGCGGCAACGTCGCGGGGGCCGACAAGGAGCGCTTCACCGCGCACTTCGAGTACGACCTGGCCGGCAACCAGATCCGCGGCGTCGACGCGCTGGACAACGTCACCACGCGCAAGTACGACCCGCTGAACCGGACGGTGTCGGCCACCGACGCCAACAACCACACCACCCGGTACACCTACACCGACGACAACCAGCCCCGGACGGTCACGGCGCCGGACGCCGAGTACGACGCGGACGACCCCGAGGAGGAGTCGACCCGCTACGAGTACAGCGAGGACGGGTCGCTCTCCGCGATGACCGATCCGCGGGGCAACCGGTCCACGCTGTACTACGACGAGGCCGGCCGCCTGGTGCGCAGCACCGATCCGCTGGAGCGCAGCACCTACGCGAAGTACGACGCGGAGGGCAACCGCATCCAGGCGATCACCCTCGGCGACGACGAGGAGATCGAGGACCTCAGCGCGAAGGAACGCGCCAAGCGGACCATCGTCGACACGTACGACATCGTCGGCCGGCGGGTGCAGCGCGCGCTCGGCTCGGAGGGCCCCGCCTACAGCTGGGGTTACGACGCCAAGGACCGGATCACCTCGTACGGCGACCCGGCCGGCCGGCGTGACGTGGCCTACGACGACGAGGACCAGGTCCAGACGGTCACCCGCAAGACGGCTGACCGCCCCGACGAGGTCTTCAACTACGACTACGACGAGCGCGGCAACGTCACCAACCGGCAGTACCCGGACGGCACCACCGTCTCCTACGGCTATGACGCGGCCAGCCGGATCACCTCGCTGAGCGCACAGGGCGCCGCGTGGAGCTTCGGGTACGACGTGGCCGGCCGGCGCACCAGCACCACCCTGCCCGGCCCGACCGGGCTGACCGAACAGCGGGCCTACGACGACGGGGGCCGGCTCACCTCGATCGGCACCGAGCGCACCGGCGAGGCCGTTCCCGGGGTGCAGGACCCGATCTCCAAGTACGAGCTGACCCTCGACGCGGTCGGCAACCCGAACCGGGTGGTCACCACCCGTGGCGGGGTCGCCGAGTCGGTGGCGTACAGCTACGACAAGGCGGACCGGATCACCTCGGCCTGCTACGCCGTCGCGTCCTGCACGGACAAGAACGCCAAACCGGCCGGGCGGATCGACTACCGGTACGACCTGAACGGCAACCGGACCAAGCAGGTCCGCACCGGTGTGGCCGGCAACGACGTCACCGACTACGAGTACGACGACGCCGACCAGCTGATCGAGGAGGAGGTCGAGGGCCCCGGCCACGAGCGCGAGACGGAATACAAGTACGACGCCCGCGGCAACCAGATCAAGGCCGGCGGCGACCGTCTCGAGTACAACCTCGACAACAGCCTCGCCAAGGCGACCCTCGCCTCCGGGCAGAGCACGACGTTCAACTACGACGCCGTCGGGCTGCGGGTCAGCTCCACCTCGGCGTTCCAGAACGAGACCTCGACGCAGCGCTGGTCGTGGGACGTGGCGGGGACGCTGCCGCAGATCGCCATCGACACGGTCGAGAACAGCGCCGGCACGGTCGTGGAGAAGCGCGGTTTCACCTACGGTCCGGACGACGAGCCTCTCGCCCTGCTGGACCCGGCGAGCGGGGTGCACTCCTACACCCATGACTGGCTCGGTGGCGTGGCGAACCTGCTGACGCCGGCCGGCACGGTCGAGGAGGGCTACGACTACGACCCGTTCGGCAACCCGCGCGAGGGGCCGACCCTGGCCGGGCAGAACCTGCCGGGCCAGAGCATCGAGAACCCGATGCAGTTCACCGGGCAGTACCAGGACTCCACCTCCGGTGACGGCAACTACTACCTGCGGGCCCGCAACTACGACCCGGGCACCGGCCGGTTCAGCAGCCGCGACCCGCTGCCCACCGGCCAGGGCGCCACGTCGGCCTACACGTACGCCTCGAACAACCCGGTGGCGTACACCGACCCGACCGGCATGGTGCCGGAGGCCGGCGACACCACCGGTGCGGCCCCGGCCGTCCAAGGACCGTCCCCGGAGGACCTGGCCCGGGCCAACCAGATCCAGTCCAAGAGCACGCTGGACGTGATCCTGGAGGCCGGCGGCCAGATCCTGATGGAGTTCCTCGGGATCAACGACATCCTCAACTGCCTCAAGGGCGACCTGGTCGCCTGCGTCTCGATGGTCGTCGGCGCCCTGCCCTGGGGCAAGATCTTCAAGGCCAAGAAGATCGGCGAGGCGATCTTCCGGGCCGGCAAGGCCGTGGTCACCTTCTTCCAAGAGCTGAAGTGGGCCCGGGCCATCGTCAAGGGCGCCGCGGACGCGGCCGAGGCAGCCAAGAAGGCGGCCGCCGCGGCAGCCAAGGCCGCGGCGGAGAAGGCCGCGGCGGCCAAGCAGGCGGCGGAAGCGGCAGCCAAGCGGGCCGCCGCCGAAGCCGCGGCGAAGGCCAAGGCCCTCGCCGCGAAGGCCAAGGCGAAAACCCGGAAGTCGGCGGCGGACAACGGGGGCGACGCGCCCTCCTGCCCGATCCGGCGGCACAGCTTCGTGGCCGGAACCACTGTGCTGCTGGCCGACGGGTCCAGCAAACCGATCGAGGAGCTGGAGCCGGGCGACACCGTCCAGGCGGCCGATCCGGAAACCGGCGAGTCCGGGGCCCGGCAGGTCACCCACACCATCCGCACCGACGACGACAAGCACTTCGTCGACGTCACCGTGGCCGGTACGGACGGCGAGCAGCACACCATCACCACCACCGACACGCACCCGTTCTGGTCGGTGACTCGTGGCGAGTGGGTGAAGGCAGGCGACCTGAACAAGGGCGACCTGCTGCGCACCTCGGCCGGGACCTACGTCCAGCTGTCCGCGGTCCGGTCGTACGAGCACGGTGGACGGACCTATGACCTCACCGTCGACGACCTGCACACCTACTTCGTCAACGCCGGCGGCGCAAACGCCGGCGGCCCAGCGGTCCTCGTCCACAACAACGACGAGATCCTCTGCGAGACCTCGGACCTCTTCGACGAGTTCGACGTCACCCCCGGCGAGGGATTCGATCCCACGGTGCCGTCCGCCGGCAACCGCAGCTACATCACCTACGCGTTCCGCAACGAGGCGGACGAGGTCACCTATGTCGGCCGGGCGTCGGGTCGCGGAAATCCCGCACAGGTCCTCGCGGGCCGGTTGAGCCGGGGACACGATCACTTCACCGAGGGGCTGACCCCCGAGGTGATCGCGGTGCAGGGCAACTACGGGTCCAACCGCGGAGCGGAGGAGTTCTTCATCCAGGGTTACCTCCAGCGCGGTGCTAGCCTCACCAACAGTGATCCCGCGGTGGGCTTCAGCAAGACCGCGCGCGGCAAGAAGTCAGTGGGATACATGGACGCCTTCTTCACCGAGTTGCTGGGGTGACGATGCCTTACTTCGTGGACGTGTACTTCCCGCCCGGTCTGCCCGTCGACCGGGACGAGATCGAGGACGAGCTGAGCGAACTCGACGGATTCGAGGTCGTCGGCGCGGGCACCGGTGAGTCCGGTTCCAACCTCGACCTCGAGGTCTCCTCCGACCTGGCGGCCGACGATGCCGTCCGTCAGGTCACCGAGATCCTGGAACGGCTGGGCGTCGCGGCCGGCGCCCGGATCAACGTCAGCGACTGAACGCGCACCGGTACGGGCGGGGGAGTGCTCCTTCCCCGCCCGTACCGATGTGTTGCGGCTGCCCGGATCGTCGCCGGGCTTTGCGTTCGCCGGGCGGCAGGCAGTGCGGTGCGGGCTGCTCATGGCGCCGGAGGCAGGGTCAGGTCGCCGAGCATCCCGGCCGGGCCGCTGCCGAAGGAGGTCAGCCGGCTCCGCATGGTGGCCGGCAGGTGCGGTAGCGCCCGCATGGTCTGTGCGGTCAGCCAGACGTGTGCGTGGCTGCGGGGAACAATCGAGCCCAGCACGGCTCGGCCGAACCGGTGGGCGCGCCGGACCGGCTCGCTCAGTGCGGCCTGGTAGCGAGCCAGGGCGGCCGGAACGCCGGTGGATGATCCGGCGCCGAGTTCGGCGGCCAGCACGTAGGCTCCGGCGACCGCGAGGCTGGTGCCGCCGCCGACTGCCGGGCCCGGGCCGTATCCGGCGTCACCCACGAGCGTCACGTGACCGTGGGACCAGTGGTCCATCCGGATCTGTGCGATCTCGTCGAAGTAGAAGTCGTCGGCGGTGTCGAGATGGGCGAGCACGGGGGTGAGCCGGGGGTCGAAGGCGTCCTCGACCAGCTCGCGGGCCAGGGATTTTTGTGTCCGGGGATCGCGGTGGTCGCAGGAGATCACCTGTGGCGAGCGCACGAGCA
The DNA here is from genome assembly GCF_040639325.1 of Actinoplanes sp. NPDC023936. Lineage (NCBI taxonomy): Bacteria > Bacillati > Actinomycetota > Actinomycetes > Micromonosporales > Micromonosporaceae > Actinoplanes > Actinoplanes sp. NPDC023936. Next base: position 90,255 of record NZ_JBEZZR010000013.1, read on the forward strand.
GGAGGGCCCGGGATCGGCCGGGCGATGCGGTGGGGTACACGGCGACGACCCGGCGCGGGGCGGTGAACGTCGCGACGGTGGGGCCCGTGCCGAGCACGTCCGGCAGGCTGTAGACCGCCAGGTAGGCGCCGAGGAACCGGCGGTAGCGAGACTCGGGGCCGAAACTCAGGCGCCGGACTCCGGAGTGCAGGCCGTCGGCGCCGACGACCAGGTCGGCGGTGACGCTACTGCCGTCCGAGAGCAGGGCGTGGGTGCCGTCGAGTCGTTCGATCACGGTGTCGAAGCGGTAGTCGACGTCATCGCGGGTGGCGTCATGCAGGAGGCCGGCGAGGGCGCCGCGGGGGATCTCCACGTGCCGGGCGGAGATGCCGGTGCTCAGGTCCGCGGTGGCGACGGTGACCGGCGCCCGCCCGTGCCGCCGGAACAGCGTGATGGTGTCGTTGCGGGTGCGGGCGGCGTGGACGCGATCCCGCAGGCCCATCCGTTCGATCACCTCGACGGCCGGGCCGAAGAGGTCGACGGCATGCCCGCCGTCGCCCGCCCGCAGGGCCGGGGACCGTTCCACGACGGTGACCCGCCAGCCGTACCGGCGCAGCCAGTAGGCCAGCACCGGACCCGCGATGCTCGCGCCTGAGATCAATGCGTGCACGGCTCACCTCCGATCGTTTACCTACCGGTAAGTAAACGCGCTGGGGCGTCGGCCGTCAACGCCTGACCTGCCGGTAAGTAGAGTGGGCGAGGTGCCGAGACCGAAGACCAGCGAGACCGCCGCCCGGATCCGTACGGCGGCCCTGGAATTGATCGCGCTGAAGGGCGTCCACCAGGTCAGCCTCCGGGAGATCGCCGAGCGGGTCGGCATCACGAAGCCCGCGTTGTACTACCACTTCGCGTCCCGGGAGGACCTGGTTCGCAGCCTGGTCCAGCCGCTCATCGACGAGGTGGAGGCGACGCTGGCCGATGCCGGGCCGGGTTCCGATCCGCGCGAGCTGCTCGGGTCGTACTTCGACGCGATCTACCGGCACCGGGACGTCACTGCCATGATCATGGGCGATCCGAGCGTCCTCGCCATGGTCGACCTGGCCACGGCGGTGGCCGGCTGGCGGCAGCGGCTGGTGACGGCGCTGGTCGGACCGGCGCCGTCACTGGCTCAGCTGACCCGGGCGCAGATGGCGATCGGCGGGCTGGGTGACTGCACGATCGTCATGCCCGACGTTCCGGCACGGGAGCTGCGCGAGGCCGCGCTGGACGCGGCCGGTGACACCTTGGGGCTGTCCCGGTCCTGACCCGGCCGGTGACCCGTGGCGCGGTCCGGCGGGTCCGGGTCAGTTCGGCCGCCCGGCCGCCTGGCGCGTCGTCAGCAAGCTCGCCGCCGTCGTGATGGCGAGCACCGCGACGAGGACGCCGAGCGAGACCCAGTTGTTGATCTCCGGGACGGCGGTGACGTGCCGGCCACCGTTGATGAACGGCAGCTCGTTCTCGTGCAACGCGTGCAGCATCAGCTTCACGCCGATGAAGCCGAGGATGACCGCCAGCCCGTACGGAAGGTAGACCAGTTTCTCGGTGAGTCCGCCGAGCAGGAAGTAGAGCTGCCGGAGGCCCATCAGGGCGAACGCGTTGGCGGCGAACACCAGGTACGCGTCCTGGGTGATGCCGAAGATCGCCGGAATGGAGTCGACGGCGAAGACCAGGTCGGCCCCGCCGATCGCGATGACGACGATGAACATCGGGGTCAGCAGGCGGCGGCCGTTCTGCCGGACCGTCAGCCGTGCGCCGTGGTAGTCATCGGTCACCGGGAAGACCCGGCGGACGAGCCGGACCACCCCGCCGTTGGCGTCGTAGTCCGGTTCGTTCTGGCCGCTGACCGCGAACTTGACAGCGGTATAGATCAGGATGCCGCCGAACAGCCAGAAGACCCAGCTGAACCGCTGGACGGCCTGCGCGCCGACGGCGATGAAGAATCCGCGCATCACCAGCGCCATCACGATGCCGATGAGAAGCACCCGATGCTGGTGCACGGCGGGGACGGCGAAGTTCGCCATGATAATCATGAAAATGAATAGGTTGTCGACGCTCAGCGAGTACTCGGTCAGGTAACCGGTGGCGAAACCGGCGGCCTGGGCGCCACCGCCGAAGATCCAGACGCCGATGCCGAACGCGGTGGCACAACCGACGTAGAACACCACCCACCGTGCCGCCTCCGCCGCGCCGACCCGGTGGGGCCGGCGGTCGACCACGAGCAGGTCGACCAGGACGAGTGCGATCAGCGCTGCGATGGTTGCCGCCCAGAGCCAGACGGGCACGGACATGGGTGGGGGCACAGCTTTCCTCCGACCTCGCATCGTTTACCTACCGATAAGTAAACGGTGCGAGGTCGTGATCGTCAACGCTTACCTTCCGGTAAGTAGACTTGGCTGATCACGGGTGTCACCGAGGTCGTCGCGCGATGCCGCTCGTGCTCACGCCGGGACCGCTCCCCCTCCGGCGAATAATTGCGGCGCGCAGCAGGGGCCCGCAGATGCCTCACGGGGAATAAAGAGAGCTGCGCCATGAACCCATTGTCGCCGCCCCACCGGGAACCGGTCAGCAGAAATCACTAATACCTCACATGAGCTCTCGTTATGATCGCCACCATCCGCGGTCCGGGAGAATCCCGAAACAGGATAAGCAATCGTGGAACCCGCACGGCGTTCATTGTTCTGCCGCGTCAAGGTACCCGCTGCGCGCCGTCGCTGAGGTTAAGGAACTCTCGAAGACGTTGGCAGGGGCTGCTGATAGCGCAGGTCGCCAGGTCGCCCGCCATTTCGCCCGCCGGGTGAAGGGGGATCGCCGGGTCTGCGTCCGGGCGGCTCATCGAGCCCAGCCCACGTCACGATGGGTGACTGTCCACGGGGAGCGTTACGGGGTGTGCGGCATTCTGTGGGGCCTCCCACGTCCGCGGCTTTCCGGAAAGCGCCGGCTTTACCCCGGATGCCGGCACACCGGGTGACGGACCGGCGTCTTGTCGTGCCAAGATCAGTGCGCCTGACGGGATCGTGCGATAGGTTGGCGACCCCTCGGCGGCGTCGATACCGGAGTTGAACAATGGACCCGACCTTGCATGCAGTCTGGAACCATTCCATTGACGTTTGGCTTGACGACGCCTTTGAAACCGCCTCGCAGGGCACCAGGATGTTGGCGGGAGTTCAGCACCTCCACAACAATGTAGTTCCGGAAGGATTGGCGTGGGCGGTCGAGACGTTTGAGGAGGTTACGTTCCGGCGAGCTGCCGAAGGGCTTAAATACTTCGGCTTCCCGGATCTCGACCCCTTCTTCACGGATCTGCTTGCGAACCGCGACGATCAGGACTACATCAATTCCAGGGAGAATGAATATTTCGAGCTCTTCCCCGAGGACGAGGAGCTCGAAGTCGCCATCCTTGCGCGGCTGTCCGCGTTCCCTGACGAGTTCGATGACGGCGAGTCCTGACTGGCGGGATGGGGCCGGCCTGCGCGCACCCAACTGCCGCCGAGAGGCCGCTGCTGACGGAGTCGTCAAGCACACCCGGCCGTGAATGCCGCTCGTAAGGCAGCCGTGAACGGTTCATGCCAAGCGGATCCGGCGCCGTCAGGGCCGAACGAAGCCGCATGCTTCGGCTCGGAACCCGCACCGAGGCCACCTCGCCGCATCGATCCCTGCCGAGCACGTTTTTCTGCGCCAGGTGCTGTTCCGCTTGGTCGGTGATGCGGATGGAAGCGGCTCGGATCGATGAGGAGGTCCACACTGGTCGGATCGATCGCTGGACCAGCCCGGCGCGCGATGCCGGTGGAGCGTCGGCGATGCTGTGGGCGTGGAGTACACGTCCCGAGTGCCGCGACCACCGCTGGACGGGCTGATCGACGACCTTTACTACCTGGAGGGTGCGCCGCCGTACGCCCGGCTGACGCTGCCCGCAAGCCCGGCGGCGTTGCTCATCGTCAACCTCGGGGCGCCGTTCCGCATCCGCGCCGGCACCGGCACCGTGCCGGCCGAGTACGCCGACGGCTGCGTGGTCACCACGCCCACCCGCGCGTTCGAGTTCGGCTACCCGCCCCGGACCCGGTCCGTCGGCGTACATGTCAAGCCGTGGGGGTTGGCGCCCTTCCTGCCGATGCCCGCGGCCGAGCTGTCCGACCGGCCGGTGACGCTGGAGCAGGTCTGGGGCCGGGCGGACGTTGCTGAGCTGCGAGACCGGCTGAACACGGCGGGGGAGCCGTGCGCGATGCTGACGCTGCTCGAGGAGGAGCTGATGCGACGGCTGTGCGAGACGACCGCAGGCCTGGGGCTGGTCCGCCATGCGAGCGGCGTCATCGCGGCGACCAGCGGGGCGGTGGCGATCGGCGACCTGAGCGCGGCAGCCGGTGTCAGCAGCACCCATCTGGCACAGCGGTTCAAGGAGCTCGTCGGCGTCACGCCGAAGCGGCTGGCCCGTACCCATCGCTTCGCCACCACCGTGCTCGCGATCGACTTCGCCGCGCCGATCGACTGGGGCGCCGTCGCCGGCGGCGCGGGCTACTTCGACCAGGCCCACTTCAGCCACGAGTTCCGGGCCTTCACCGGGCTCACGCCGACCCGGTACGCCGAGGTCCGGCGGCGGTTCCTGCGCGACCATCCCGGCCACGTGCTGGACAGCTGGCCGCTCCCGGCCGATTGATTTCTTACAAGAGCGACAGTCCACGACACGCTAATTTGGGGCGGCACCCGAAGCAGAGGAGAGCCCTGTGGGCAAGGTGGTCATGTACAGCTCGGTGTCGGTGGACGGCTTCATCGCCGACGAGAACGACCAGCCCGGACCGCTGTTCGACTGGTTGTCCAGCGGTGACGTCCCGTTGGACGACAGTGGAGTGCTGACGGTGTCGCAGCCGTCCTACGACTACACCCGGCCGTACTGGGATCAGATCGGGGTGACGATCGCCGGCCGCCACGTCTTCGACATGACGGACGGCTGGGACGGGAAGCCGCCGAGCGGAATCGACCACGTGGTCGTCGTGACGCACCGCCCGGCGCCCGAGGGCTGGGACCCCGAGGCGCCGTTTCACTTCGTCGACGGCGTCGAGGCGGCCGTGGCCACGGCGCAGGAGCTCGCGGGTGACCGCATTGTCGAGGTCGCCGCCGGCGACGTCGGTGGCCAGGTGCTTGCCGCGGGCCTGATCGACGAGGTACGGATGGACGTCGTACCCGTGGTGTTCGGGTCCGGCAAACGCTACTTCGGGTCGGTCCACGCCCAGCACCTACTGGCGGATCCGGACGTGGTGATCCAGGGCAACCGGGTGCTTCACCTGCGCTATCGGGTACGCCGTTGACCGGTCCCCGGAGCGTGATCACGCACCGGCCGGGCCAGAGCCGCCTCCCATGCCTCGTCCGCCGGGCACGCGACGTCGGGGCGTACGCCAGCGCCTTCCCAATTCGAGCCGGTGACGGCGTCGATCACGGTGCCCTCCGGGAGCAGGCCCACCACCTGGCCGGTCAGCCGGATCGGGGTGACATGGTCGGCGGCGCCCCGGGTCGTCTCGCCGATGATCACGGCCCGGCCGCGCGCCTGCAGGTGATAGGCCAGCGCCTCCGCCGACGAATAGGTCCGCGAGCTCACCAGCACCGCCAGATCCTGGGTCAGCGCCGAGCCGGCCGGGCGGGCGCGAGTCCACCACTGGCGTCGCCGGTCCCGGTAGATCACCTCGGACAGTTGCTGCGCGCCGTCACCGAGCAGATGCTCGGCGACCAGCGCGAGCGTCCCCGGGTCGCCGCCGCCGTTGCCACGCAGGTCCAGCACCAGCCGGCCGGCGCCGCGGGCCAGAGCAAAGGCAGCTTCCAGGTACGGGCCGGAGTGCTCCACCGGATCGAGGGTGTCGAGGGCAAGCGCGAAAGTCCCGTCCGCCAGGCGCCGCACCTCGCGGACCCCGGCCGCCCGGGCCCGCACCTGCTCCGGATCGACCGGGGGCCAGCCGTGCGATCGGGTGTCCGGCTCCGCTGCCGAGCCGGCGTCGAAGTGCAGTTCGAGGTGGCGGGTGTGCGCCCGCGCGCAGGCTTCGACGGCACGGCAGCCGGCCGCGGTCAGCGGTTCCGGCCGGCCGGCGAAGGTGGCCTCGAGGTCGGCAGTGAGCCGGTCGAGACGCGGGCCGGGCGGCATGAGCCGGCGCAGCCAACCGGTCAGATGATGGGTGAACCCGGTGAGCTCGTCGATCGCCATGATCAAACGGTAGGGCGTGGCTGAGCGACCGTCACCGTTCAGCGCTCTGCCGTCGGCAGAGCCGCCGCTGACCGCGCCGGTGTCAGCGACACGGTCGCGCCGGCGTTCTTCAGGCGCTCGGCAAGAAGCGTCATCTCGGCCGGTGAACCGACGATGCCGTCGTCGACAAGCGCCTCGAATGCCGCGATGGCCTCCGTGATCGTGGCTCCTTGCCTCCGGAAGACCGCGAGCAACAGCAGTTTCACCGACTGGCTGCTCTGCCGATCGGCGCGCACGCGGGCCGGGCCGTCCCGGGCAACAAGAACGTCGCGCCAGTGCTGGGGCATCTCGTCCCAGCCGCACTGCTCCTCGGCGTCACCACACTCACGGCAACGGTCTGCTTGATCGTCTCGGTCAGCTCGCCGTCGCTCACCGTCCGGGTGCTCACCGGGCGGGTGGTGGCGTAGTAGGTCGACGGTGCGGTGCTTTTATGACCGGGGCTGGAGTGGGGCCCGGCGGGCGCAGCCCAGGTACGTCACCAGCGGAGGGGCACCGGGCTTTTCCAGCACGAAGTCAGCCATCGGGGCCACGCCGTCGTCGGAGATCCGCCCACTGCGCCGGGCGAACACCGCCTTCACCAGGTTGACGGGGTTGCGTGGCTTGAAGCCCCGGATGTCTTCGCTGGTCAACCCTTGTCCGCTCAGCGCGCTGATCACCTCTTCGGGCGGGCGCAGGCGCTTGGCCGCGTACCGTCCGGAGGGCATGATGCGGGTGGCCGGCAGCCCTTGGAAAAGGCCCAGGTAGACGATCCGGCCAAGGGTGGTGCGGGCGACGGTGTCGTAGAAGAGGACGCCGTCGGAGGCGAGGACAGCGGCGGCGGAGTGGATCACCTGTCTGTGAGCCCGCTGAGGAGCTGGGTGGCGAAGGAGTGGAAGTACAATCCGGCCGCGGCCGGGCCGCTGCTGCGCGCCGCGCATGCGACCGCCGAGAAGCTGAGCAGCCAGACCATCGTCCATGACGCTGTCGCCGGGGCACCCGCCGGCGGCCTGACCCTGGCCGTCATCACCGTTCGCCCAGATCCTCGACCTGAGTGGCGGTGATGCTGCGCCCGGGTAGCGCTGCTGGGGTTCGGAGCGTTCGTTGTCGCGGCCGTGCCGATGGGGAGGCGGAAGGCGGAGTCTCCCGGCCCCACGGTCAGCACCACTCGGTAGTTACCGTGAGGTAAACCGGTTAAGTCGATGCTCGACCGGCAATAACTCATACATGTCGATTGATGAAGCCGAATTGATGACCTGTCCGGCCCGCATCACGCTCGACGCCGCGCAGCAGGCGTTCCTCGACGGCCTGCCGGCGCTGGCACCGGCCGTGCAGTCGGAGCTGGGCTGCGAACTCGAGCGGGGCCACGACGGATCGCACGCCGCGCTCGCGCAGCAGGTGGGCGCCACGATGTGGTGGGCCCAGTGGACGCTCAGCGCATCCGAGATCAACCCGTACACCTGGTGCCCGGTGCGGCGGGAGCAACCGAAGAAGGAGTCGGACTGCTCGCTGTTCGAGGGTCATCCGGGCGGCCATTCCTCGGGGGAGCGCTACCGGGTCAGTGGTGACGCGGTCTGAACCGGTTCCGCGTTCGCCGCGGCACGGCGGGCCTGCCGCGTGGCCTGGGCCATCCGCAGCAGGAATGCCGGGGTGGGTGGAACCCAGCCGAGCTGGCGGGCCAGGCCCATGTCGTCGCGGTTGGCCCAGTGCTCGACGACCTGGCCGTCCTTCATCCGGAACCAGTGGGTCTGGGTGACCGCGAACGGGCGGCCCTTGGACGGGAACGCCTGGGCCACCGCGCCGTGCTCGTCGTAGGCCACGAAAGCGCCGACCTGACGCCCGGACATCGTGCAGTGCACGACGGTGAGGTCGCCGTCGGTCACCGCGTCGTGGATGTCGAACGCGAGGTCGGCGAAGGCCGACCGCAGCCACTGGGCGGTGGCCGCGAACGCGGCGGGTCCCCGGCCGCGGCAGGCGGGCGGCTCATCCTTCGCCTCGCGGTTGGTGGCCTGCGGATGAACCACGCGGTCCAGGTCGGCGAGGTCACCGGAACCCATGATGGTCATGGAACGGACGCAGATCTCCGCATCGATGGTGGACATGATCCCTCCGGAAATATTGGGTACACTGACGAAGTATTCAATCTCATGGAGCGGTAATCAATGTCTGGTCGCGTGTACGACAACACCCGCCGCGCCGAACAGGCCCGGCTCACCCGCCGCCGGATCCTGGACGCCGCCCGGGAGCTGCTCGTCGAGCGCGGGCCCGCGGCGGTCACCATGCGCGCGGTGGCGACACACGCCGACATCTCGGTCGAGACGATCCGCAAGACGTTCGGCACCAAGGCGAAGCTGATCAAAGACGTCTACGACGTCACGCTCGCCGGCGACGACGAGCCGATCCCGATGATCGACCGCCCGGAGATCCAGGCCGTGTTCACCGCGACCGACCCTCGGGAAAAGCTGGCCCGGTACGCGTTCGCGGCCCGCCGGGTCGGCGAACGGGTGGGCCCGCTGCTCGCCAAACTGCTCGCCGGCGCCCGCGGCGGCGATCCCGACCTGATCGGGTTCCGGGAGACCACCAACCGGGAGCGGATGAACGGCGCCGGCGGCATCGTGCGCCACCTCGCCGCCACCGGTGGCTTGCGCGACGGCCTCGACCCCGAACGGGCGTGCGACATCGTCTGGACGCTCATCTCGCCCGAGGTCTTCGACCTGCTCGTGGGCGATCGGCGCTGGTCGCTCGACGAATACGAGCAATGGCTGGCGCGCTCGCTCGCCGACGCCCTCGTCACGCCCTGAGGCCCGCGGCGACGAGCGCCGGGCCGCGCCGCGCCCACGGCAGCGTTTGGCCGACGGGCGTGCCCGTTGCCGCAACTGTTGCCACCGCGACCCGGTAACCACTGCCGGGGCGTGAGGCGGCCGCCTCACGCCCCCTCGGCGGCCAGTTCGCCGGCTGGGTGCGTTCCCGTGATCAGCGTTCCCCTGTCAGCTCGCCGGCATGAGTACCGCCCACCGCAGGACACCACCACCGGAGGGCGCCGGCGATGACACCGGAACAGCGCGCCACCCTCATCCTCGTCGTCACCCTGTTCGGCTTGGGGCAATCCCCGCTGGCGCACTCATGGGCCGGTGCGGGAGGTGCTTGCCGGGTGCCGTGGTGCCGGATCGGGAGAGCCGCCAATCCTTGACGTGCCAAGGGTGAAGGGTCGTGAGTACCCCCACGGTGTTCCGGGCTTCCACGTCAGGACACCTGCGAGTACGTTCGTTATAGGTCAACCACTAATGAAGGAGTTCGCGTGAGCGACACCCTGGTTTCCCAGCAGCGACCCGCCGCACAGCACGCCCTCGCCGAGCACCTGCGCCTGGTGTCCTCCGGGCGGATCGACGAGTGGGTTGCCCTGTTCGCCCCCGACGCGACCCTCGAGTTCCCTTACGCCCCGACCGGCGTCCCCAGCCAGGTCCAAGGACATGCCGCGCTGGTCGCCCACATGAACAACTTCCCGAAGACCTTCGATGTGCAGTTCGTGGACCTGGTGTTCCACGAGACCGCCGACCCGGCGACGGCTATCGCCGAATTCCGGTCGACCGGGCGAGCGGTGCCCACGGGTAAGCCCTACGAGCAGACCTGCATCTCGGTGGTCCACACCGACGAGGCCGGCCGGATCACCCGCTACGTCGACTACTGGAACCCGCTCGTGGCCATCGAGGCGCTGAACCCCGGCACCGCTGAGGCCGGCGCGGACCAGGTCGCGTTCGGCAGCTGACGGCGACCGGCGCGGCGTGGGGTGACGACCCCGCGCCGCGCCGCCATGATTGACTGTCGGTCATGCCCGCCCCCGGCTCCAGCGAGAAGAGCGACCAGCGCCGCCAAGCCGTCCTGGAGGCCGCTGTCACATGCTTCGCGCGTAAGGGTTTCTACGGGACGACGACCACCGAGATCGCCGAACGCGCCGGCATCTCACAGCCGTACCTTTACCGCCTGTTCGCCAACAAACAGACGCTGTTCGCCAACGCCGTCTTCCACGTGTCCGAGTTGATGACGAACACCTTGACCGCCCACCTCGCCGAGGCCGGCCCGCTGCCTCAGCCGCCCGAGGTAGCTCTACGCGCCGCCCGATCCGCCTACGGCTCCCTCATTCAGGACCGTGACGTACTGCGATTCCTCATGCATGCCAACTGCGCGGCCGACGAACCACTCGTCGGTGACGCGGTGCGGTGGTGTTACGCCAAGCAGGTCGAGCTCGTCAGCAAGCTCCTGGGATCCGACGAAGCCGTCCGGCAGTGGTTCGCCGCCGGCATGCTCGAGAACGTCACGCTCGCCCTGGGCCTCGCTGACATCGACGAGCCATGGGCACGTATCCTCAACGGCAGCTGAGCCGCGAACACGAACCCGCGGCTGACGTTCGCCAGCAACGCGACTGACCGGCGGGACCGGCTTCAGAACGTGAGACACTGCCGTTGCGAGCACTGGCCGAGGCGGAGCATCGTTACCGTGCGCGACCATGGTTGAGGGCGTCGTCCCGGTAGAGCCCAAGGACCACCCGCCTGATGTCGGCCGATAGCGCTCTGTGGGCGGCGTGCTGTTCTCTCTGTTCGAGAGCCGACGTACCCGGTCGGTGCACCGGCCTGGAAGTGCGAGCCGTGGGGGCTTCTCACGGCCGTCAGCCCTGGGTGAGCCGGAATCGTGGTCTCAGCCGACCTGCCCTGGTGGGCGCGCGGTTCGTGTCCAGCGAACAGTCGGCTCCTGAGACGAGGGAGCCGGGCGCGCGTGAACGTAGCCTGGTCTCATGCCTGTCGTTCAAGAGCTTTTCTCCATCGGAGAAGTCAGTGCGCGCACTGGCCTCAGCATCGATACTCTTCGCTTCTACGAGCGCCAGGGCCTGTTTCCGCCTCCCCGCCGGAGTGCGGGTGGCCGCCGTGGGTTCTCGGCCGATGACCTCGCCTGGATCGGCATCTGTCAGCGCTTGCGCGCCTCCGGGATGCCCTTGCCGGAGATCGCCCGTTACGCCGAGCTGGTCCGGGCCGGTGCCGGCAACGAGGGTGAGCGCTTGACGCTGTTGCAGCGCCACGAAGCGGCGGTGCGGGCACAGATGGCCGCCTTGCAAGACGCGCTCGACCTGATCTCCACGAAGGTGGCGGCATATTCCGAGGCTGTGTCACTCGGGACCGCAGGTGACCTCTTCGTCAGGGACGACGAAGACGACGCCTACTTCGCGGCCCGGGGCGTGATCGGGGCGCACAAGCCGGACCCGGCTTCCTGACGCGCCCGGAACCGGGCTTGACCTGGAGTCAACTCCAGGTTCTAACGTTGCAGACCTGGCCCCCGAGCCGCTCTGGTGAGCCTCGGGTGAAGTGCCATCGTCGGCAAACGTAAGGAAAGAACATGTCTCAGTTCATCGAGCCCGATGACACTCGCTACGACGAGCGCTCCCGTGCGCTTGTGCAGGTCGGCCGGGACGCCATCGCTCAGGAGAATCCTGCCGTTCTGCGGGAGTACTTCAGCGAGGACTTCCGGTTCCACGGCCCCGGCGTGGAACTCGACTTCCAGGGGCTCGAGGTCTTCTTCGCGCAGATGCGTGCGGCGTTCAGCGGCTTCTACTGCGAGCGCTACGAGATCGTCTCATCCGGTTCCCTCGTCGGATGCCGCACCGAGATGGGCGGCATCTTCGACGGGCCGTTCGAGCCCTCGCCGTTCGGCACGATCCAGCCCCACGGCGGCAAGTTCACGCTGACGCTGATCAACATGTTCCGCTACGACGATGACGGCAAGCTCGCCGAGGAGTGGGTGCAGTACGACAACCTCGAGACCATGCGCCAGCTCGGCGTCGAACTCGCCCCCCGATCGTGATGCCCACCATTCGTACGGCAGCGACCAGGAGGCTCACGTGAGCATGACCACCGCGTACCTCAAAGCTGGATCTTTGGATGCTCTCCGCGAAACAGCCGCTTACGTGCAGAGGCTATCGACAGCGGGGGTGGAGGCCGAACTCCACGTGGTTCCCGGCCTGGTGCACGGCTGCGCCGCGCTGTCCCTGGGCGGAACCGCCCGCGACGCGACCATCGACGCCGGGGCGTACCGACCACGAACGGTCCGACGGGTTAAACAAAAGAGCAGGTGGCCGCGTACCTCTCCTCCCGGATGCTGGTGACCGCCACGTGGCGGGCGTTCTCCTGCATCATCGCGGCCGTCCAGCCGAAGGCGTGCTGCACGTCAGCCTTGTCGACGAAACCGGTACCGGTCTTCTCGTCGAAAGTCAGCGACGCGCCCGCCGGCTGCGCGGGCGCCGCGATCCCGGCGAGATTCACTGCGACTAAGAAAGCGGCTACCCGCAGGCGCCATGGCATGGCTTCCCTGCTTTCTCCCTGCGGCCGTCAGCTACGGTCATGATGACGAAGAGGTGATCCAGGAGGGCGGGCGCCGCAGCGACGTGCGACCGAACGGGTGAACCGCTGGACATCGCCACCGTCACCTGCTGACCGCACCGCGAACGCACTCATCCGCGCCCGCTGCTGGCCGATACAGCAATGGGCACGCGGACGAGGGGGACCCCGATGGCTGAGGATTTGATCCTGATCGCCGAGGACGACGCTGACGTCCGCGAGTTGCTGGACTTCGTCGTGAGCGCCGCCGGCTACCAGGCAGTTACTGTGTGCGACGGACAAGCCGCCGCGCAGGTCCTGACGGCCCGGCACCCGGCAGCGGTGATCACCGACGTCCGCATGCCCGCGATCGACGGCATCGACCTGTGCCGGCTGATACGCCGTACCGCCGGCGGCGACACCGCAGTCTTGATGTTCACTGCCAACGCCCTGCGCAGCGAGGTGACGGCAGGCATGGACGCCGGCGCCGACCGATACCTCACCAAACCGATCTCCCCGCGCCACCTTCTGGCCGAACTCCAAGACGTGCTCGCCAGCAAACGCCCCCGCCGGCAACCGTGCGCCCCATAACGCCCGCCGGGGGTTCGTCAACCGATCCTCCACTGCGTCCGCCGGCCAGCGGCAGCCCAGGCGCGTCGGGATCCTGGTAGCCGGTGCCCATGTTCACGAGTCGGCACATCCGAACGGCGGACACCGCGAGGGGCGCGACCTCTACCTACGTCGCGGGCCTCGACCTGCGCGCGGAACGTGGCCGGGTGGTACCTGCCTTCCCCAGCCGGAACCGGCCACCCTGCTCGTCCGGCGGGTGATCGCCGTGCCGGAGATCGACCCAGCAGTCCTCGCCTCACAGGAACGGCTGCGGGCGGTGGCCTGGGCACGCCGGGAACTGCCGCTGGCCGCGGTGCCGCTGGATGCCCTCGCCCGGATGGCCGCGCGGATGCTCGACGCGCCGATGGCGGTGGTGACCCTCATCTACGCCGGCGAGGAGGAGTTCCTCGGGCTGTTCGGGGTGCCGGAGCCGTTCGCCAGCCAGCGGCGCGGCTCGCTGGAGTATTCGGTGTGTGCGTACGTGGTCAGTGCCGATAGCCCGGTCGCGGTGCCCGACATGCTCATTGACGAACAGCTCCGCACCCATCAGACCGTGCAGGAGTGGGGAGTGCGGGCATTCGCCGGAGTGCCGTTGCGTGTCGACGGGCACGGCCGGCCGATCGGCGCGATCACCGTCCTCGACACCACGCCGCGGACCTGGTCAGAACGGGACATCGACCTGCTGACGTCCATCGCGGGCATGCTCGCCGCCATCCCCGCCGATGCCGACGCCGCCGTCACCGCGATGTCCACCCTCAGCCAACCCGCCGACGACCGCGTGGCCACCAGGCCGAACACCCGTGCCGCTACCTCGACGCAGGCCCAAGCCCAGGTACAGCGGGCGTTCATCACCGCCCTGCTCGACAGCCTGCAGGTCGGCGTGGTGGCCTGCGACCCTCGCGGACGGCTCGTGCTGGTGAACCGGATGATGCGGGAACTGTTCGGGCTTCCCGAAGGCGTCTCCGAGGACGAGGCGCTGGCAGCCGCGCTGGCGTGTGTCCGTCATCCCGACGGCACACCCATGGCCGAACACGAACTCGCGATCGCCAAGGCGCTGCGAGGCGCGACGGTCCGCGACGCGGAGGTGGCCCTGCATACCCCGGGCGCGCCGGTGCGCTACCTGCTGGCCAACAGCCAGCCGATCCGCGACGCCGGCGACCGCAACCTCGGCGCGGTGTCCGCGGTCCTGGACATCACGGCACGACGGCGCGCCGACCGCTTCCGCGACTGTCAACTGCGGGTGGCCCACATCCTCAACGGCAGCGACACCGTGGAACAGGCCGCCCCCGCCCTGCTCGCGACGCTCGGAAACGCCCTGCACTGGCAGCACGTCGCCCTGTGGCTCGTCGACGAGGTCGCCGCCGTCGCCCGGCCCGCGGCCCACTGGGAAGCACCCGGCACCGACCTCGCCGACCTCATCCCCGACCAGATCAGCCGAGACCAAGCCGGACTGATCGGGCCCGCCTGGGCCACCCGGCAACCCGTCTGGATTCCCGACTTCACCCGCTTCGCACCGACCGACGCCCGGCTGCGCCACCTCGCCGCCGCCGCGGCCGCCCGCGGTGTACGCACCGCGATGGCAGTGCCCGTACCCGTACTCGACAGCGACTCCGTGGCAGCGGTACTGGCCGGGATGAGCGCCACCGGCGAACGCGACGAGCCCCTGCTGACCGGACTCCTCACCGGTATCGCCGACCAGCTCGGCCGCTTCCTGGCCCGCCAGCACGCCGCCGAACTCGACCGGCAACTACAACAAGCCAAAGACGACTTTCTCACCCTGATCGGCCACGAGCTACGCACCCCGCTCACCTCGGTGATCACCTACAGCGGCCTGCTCGCCGAAGACACGAACCTCGACGAGGACACCCGGCAGATGCTCGCAGTCGTCGTCCGCAACACCGGCGCCGTGCAACGCATCATCGACGACCTGCTCGACCTCGCCGGCGTGGAATCCGGACACCTCGCCCTGCACAAACACCCCACCGACCTGGTCACCGTCGTCACCGAGGCCACCGCCGCCGCCCCGCACGGCGACGACATCCACCTGCACACCGACCTACCCCTGAGCCTGATCATCGACGCCGACCCCCACCGGCTCCGGCAGATCATCGATCACCTGCTGTCCAACGCCATCAAATACAGCCCGCACGGCGGCGACATCCACCTGCGCCTGACCAGCACCGCCACCGGAGTCACCGAACTCGCCGTCACCGACACCGGTATCGGCATCCCCGCCCCCGACCGTGCCCGGCTGTTCACCCGATTCCACCGCGCCGGCAACGCCAGACACACCGCCATCACCGGCACCGGACTCGGCCTGGCCCTCGTCCGCGCCCTCGTCGAAGCCCACGGCGGCACCATCACGCACGACCCCACCCAGCACCCCGGCACCCGCATCCTGGTCCGGCTACCGCGCTGACCGTGACCAACCCGGCCGTCCACCCCGATGCAGGCTCAGATCCACTGCTCAGCCTTGGTCTCGGGCTGCGGCCACGTCGTTCGCGCTGCAGGCGGTGCCGATCATCCACAAGGTCACCGGTACGTTGCTCCCGCCCGGGATCCCCGGACGGGAGCACGCGAACGTCAACTCCCGGCGGGAGCGGGCGAGACGGGTACCTCGGGCTGTTCGCGGCGTCCACGCACCGCGCCGGCGATGAGGTCGAAGACGAGGAACGCGAGCAACGGGATACCGAACAGCGGCAGGGCGAAGCCGAGGGCGACCACGACCGGGACACCGAGGACGATGCCCCAGGCCGGCAGCTGCTGCCAGGCGCCCCGGGCCGGCGGGGCACCGGCAGCAGCACGCCGGTCGGCGCGGGTGGGGCGGCGCTGCCACCACATCCGGTAGCCCCAGACGATCACGGTGATCAGACCGATCGCGAGCGCGGCCAGAACGATCTGGTTGGCCGGGCCGAACAGCAGGCCCATGTGGGCGTTGATGCCCCAGGACGTGAGCTTGGCCGGCAACGGCCAGTCGGCGAAGTTCACCCGGTCGACCACCGTGCCGGTGGAGTCGACGGCGATGCTGTCGTTGCGGACCGGCCACACCACGTCGTTCTGGGTGACCTTCCAGGCGGTGGCGGCGTCCTCGGGCGGGGTGATCTGCACCGGGCCGTCCAGCCCGGCGTCGCGGGCACCGGACAGGACGGTGTCGATCGCGGCCGGGTCGACAGCCGGCGCCGGGCCCGACGAGCTCTCGTGGTGCCCGCCGGAGGCCGCCGGGCCTTCACCGTTCAGCGCGGTGGCGACGTTGGGGCGGCTGCCCTTGAGCGCGTCGACGGCCGCGCCGAAGTTGGCGCCGGCGTAACCGGACCAGGTCAGGCCGGTCGCGGACAGGATCAGCAGGCCGGCCAGCAGCCAGACACCCAGTGAGGCATGCCAGCTGCGGGTGCGCCGGACACCCCTCTTCGCCGCGAGTTCGGGGGTGAGCAGCCGGCGTGCCGTGCGGTTGCCGCGCTGCCGGCGCCACCACAGGACGACACCGCCGAGGGCGAGGATCCACAGCCAGCTGGCGGCGAACTCGGAGTACAGCTCGCCGGTCGTACCCAGATGCAGGTCGCGGTGGAACTGGTCCAGCCAGGTGTTCAGCGGCGTGGCGTTCGCCCAGGTGGTCAGCTGACCGGTCACCTCGGCGGTGTACGGGTCGACGTAGACGGTGTGCACCTTCTCCGACTCGACGGTCAGCGCGGGGGAGGTGAAGTCGACCTGGGTCGTGGCGTCGGCCTCGCCGACGCGTACCCCGATCAGGTCGCCCTCCGGGTGCGCGGCGCGCGCCGCCGCGATCTGCTCGGCCACCGGCCGGGTGGTCTCGCCCGGGTCGGTGACGACGAGCTCATCGCCGTAGATGATCTTGTCGAGGGTCGGGGCCGTCGTGAACATCAGGCCGGTGGTGGCCGCGATCAGAATGAACGGCGCGACCAGGATGCCGGCATAGAAGTGCAGGCGCAGCAGCAGCGGACCGAAGCTGCGACCGGTCGCGGGGCGCGGTGGCGCGGGTCTGGCCTCGGTCGCGGGTCGCGTGAGGTCGGGGGTGATGGCCATCGGCTGTCCTTGTGGGGTGTCGGCGGCGCGCGGAGCTCGCGCCGGGCATCCGGTGGTGGCAGTCGACGCGCCGGCCTCCCAGCCCAGGCGTCGAGTGAACCCCGCCACACCGCGGAGTCCAGTCCGGTAGTCGTCGCCCGGCGCCGCCGAGTTCCCAGCGACTTGTCCGCTCGCCCGTCGCTCGACCGGGCAGACGCACTCTTGCCGCTGGCCGCGCTCGGACCGGCCACCAGCAGATAAGTAGCCGACAAGAGGGAGTTCGAAGTCGTGCGTCGGCTGAGTCCGCGCGGATCCGGCGGGCTGATGGCCTATAGCTTCACCTTTAGTGACTCGGCGAATGCATTGGTCCGGCCCTCATAGTGGTCCAACAATCGTGACTCGATGTGGTGGGCAGACCACACTGCATCCCGTTCCACGCCGATGCATTCTTCTCTCGGCACCAGCAATCGAGTACTTTGGCCGGGCTTAATGATCGAGCACGCCCCGCTCCCGACCTCTTGCCTGAAAACCGGAGGTACCGCTGGGATCGCCGTCTCCGGGAGCCTGTCCAGCGCGCGGCCCCACCGTCCCGCGGAGTAGGCAGACCGCATCACGGCAATGACGAACAATGGTTCATCCACCTCAAGGTCCTTGATGTGAGCCACATCGAAATCGCTGCGACAGCGATAGAAGGCGATATACGGCGGTCGTTCCGTCATGACCGCCAGCGCATGATATCGACCAGCTGAAACCAGGAAGACCGATCCTGGCACAAATCTTACGTAGATGGAGATTCCTCTGCTCCTTTCCACAGCAGACGATTGACCGCAGTCGATTTGCCACAGTCCGCGCACAGGTCGCGCGGAGCGCGCCACGCACCGTGGGCGCCACTCCCAGCCCCCGGCTGGCCGCTCAGTCATAGTCGTAGTCGCTCTCCGGCCGCAACGCTTGGACGAAGCTCACGAAATCCGTCGCCAGTACGGTGATCTGGTAAGGGCCCAGCCCGTCACGCTCAGTGGCCGACCCGCGTGCCCGGCCGTCGTGCTGAACTGCCGAGTTGAGGGCGTCCCCGCATTCAGGGCTGCCGTTCCGGGGCTGAGCCAGTCATACAGGATTCGTTATCGGCCAGGTCGAGCAGTACCACCCGCGGGTCAGCCGATTCGATCGGGGCTCGGCCGGCTTCGCTGTCATGTGAGCCTCTGCGATCGCCTCGGGCGTTGTCGCGGGGGAGGGACGTGCTGGAGCGGGTAGCCAAGGACGTGCCGCCGCACCGCAGCGTCGGTGAGCTGAGGGAGATGAGCGGCTGACGGGGCAATCACGCACCACGCCTGGAGCCGACGGCTGCACCGGGCGCCCGCGGCGAGAACATCAGCGGCATGACTACCGACGCCGTCCCTGGCTCATCAGGTGGCCGGGCGGCTGGCCGCTGACGGGACCGTCCAAAGATCAGTGCGGCGCTGGGCACCTCACCGGCCACGGCCTGGGCAATCGCTACCGCTGATCCAGCGACGCGCTGTGGCTGACCCCGTGCGGTGCTCTCCTAGACTGCGGCTGTGTGGATCGATCGACGGGTACGCGTGGCGGTAGCCGGAACTGTGGCGACCATCATCCTGGGTCTGGCGGCTTTCGCCGGCGTCCGCTGGTTCACGGCTGGGGAGCGTTTCGCCGTCACCGCGCCGGCTGGCGCCTCGGAGAAGTTGCCCGAAGGTGGCTACGAGGTCGTCGTGGACCTGCGCTTCTCCGAGGTCCATCAGGATCTGCGCACCGATCGCGGCGCAGCCGGCGTGAGCACCTACGTGATGCCACCCGACACGTCATGGGACCAGGTCCGGTCGGCGGTGGCCGACCAACTCGACGGCTGGAAGCAGGCCGGTGACTGTCTCGACTCGGATCGGCAGCGTGTCTGGTGCACTTGGACCGAACCGGCCCGCTGGTGGCCGCGCCGGGTGAAGATCGTCTTCATCCGCCCGCCGACGAAGGCCGAGGGCCGGTCGGCGTGGCCGGACAACACCTTTCTGGTGATCGGTTCCGGTCTCGGCGGCGACGTCTGGTCCTTGCCCGGCTGAGCCCTGTCAAAGGCGCGAAAACCCACGTCCCCGGCCCGGCCGGCGGTCAAATGCGGAACCAATGTGCCAACCGCGCCAACACCAGATCAGCATGCCCGTGCAGAACCGCCGCCGCGACGGCGGTCATCGTTCCAGCGCTGAGGAGGGCGACGGCGGCATAGCGCGCCAGACGAATCGGATGCTCATTCGTCGATGTCCGGATCGGTTCGCACGCTACCAAGGGGCGGTAGCGGGATGGTGGCCGCAGGCCGGTGTGACACAAGCCACGTATCGAAGGGCGTCGCCGCCGGAGTGGCGGGGCGTAGCGTCACGTCGTGTTGGTATAGATGTGAGCGAATGCGTTGATCGCGCGGCCGAGTCACGGGGGAGCCGACATGATCATCGATGGCACGACGTCCGCGAGCCGGCGGCGCCTCACCGTCGCCGCGGTCACGGTGCTGGCCCTGCTGGCCACGCTTCTGCGGGTGCAGCCCGCGCAGGCCGCCGAGGAGTCGCCCGCGCCCGCCGACCGATCCCGGGTGGTGCAGGCCTGGCTCAACGGCGGCGCTCAGGTCCGGCTCGGCGCCGCCCAGGCGCTGGTCGGCACCGACGAGCAGATCCGGCAGTTTCTGACCGCCGGCTGGGCCGCGGCGCAGCAGACGGACACCCGGGACGCGGTGGTCGCGGTGATCGCCGACGCCGGCCCGGCCGTGCGCGCCGCCGCGCAGCAGGCCCTGAACGCGGCGGACGCCGGGAACGCCGCAGCGCTGACGACGTTCCTCAACTCCGGATGGCAGCAGGCCCGCAACACCGACGCCCGGGTATCGGTCAACCAGCTGATGGCCGCCGGTGGCGCTCAGGTGAAGGCGGCCGCGCAGCAGGCGCTCGACGCCGAGGACCCGCAGGCGCTGCTCGCGTTCCTCGACGACGGCTGGCAGTCCCGGTGGATCGTCGACCAGCGGCTCCGGGTCAACCAAGCGATGTCCACCGGCGGCCCGCAGGTGCGAGCGGCCGGTCAGAGAGCCCTGGACACCGGCACACCGGAGGCCCTGGAGTACTTCCTGGACACCGGCTGGCAGGTGGCCGCGGCCCGGGACCAGGAGACCGAAACCCTGACCGGGCTGCTGGCCCAGGCGCAGACACAGGGCGAACTCGCCGCGCAGGAGACCCAGACCGCGCTGGACCAGGCCGCCAAGGCGCGCGCGGCAGCCGAGGCCGCCCGGCGCGCGGCCGAACTCGCCGCGCAGGCCACCGAGGCCGCCCGCAACGACACCGCGCAAGCCGCCGCCCAGGCCAAACGTGCCGCCGACGCGGCGCAGAAGGCGGCCGCCTGCGCCAAGGCCGCGGTGCAGGCGGCGGCGTCGGCCAACCGCGCCGCGCGGGCGGCGGCGGCCGCCGCACAGCGCGCCGCATCGGCCGCCACCCAGGCCGAACGTGCCGCCACCAAGGCGTACAACGCGGCGGCAGCGGCCGCCGCCGACGCCGGCAAAGCCAGCGACGCCAGGGTCGCCGCGCAGCAGGCACGCGACAGCGCCAAACTGGCCCGCGACTTCGCCACCACCGTCGACCTCGCCGGCAAGGCAGTGCAGGCCGGCCAGAACGCGCTGAACGCGGCCAAGTCAGCGGCCGAGAACGCGAAGCAGGCGGCCGCGGCCAATGACGAGGCCGCCGGATACGCCTCCCAGGCCGGTGCCAGCGCCGCCGCGTCGGTCGCGGCTGCCCGGCAGGCGCGGGCCGACGCGGACCGGGCGATCCGCGCGGCCAACGCGGCGCAGGCCTACCTGAACGTGGCGGCCGACGCCGCCTTCAAGGCCCGCGACGCGGCCAACCGGGCCGCGCAGCACGCGGACGCGGCCGCCGACGCGGCGATCGACGCGGCCGAGCACGCGGGGGAGGCGGCCGAGGCCGCCCGCCGTTCCTCCGAGGCAGCGACAGCGGCCACCGTGGCGGCCAACGCGGCGGTGGAAACTGCCACCCAGGCGGTTGCCGTCTACAACGCAGCCCGCACCGCCGATGCGGAACGCATCGCGGTGGTCCGGGACCAGGGCATCGAAACCGCCCGCCAGGCCACCACCCAGTACGAGGCCGCCCAGCGCGTCGCCCGCTGGGACGCGGTCCAGGCCGAGCAGCGTGACGCCGAGACCACCCGGCTCATCGCCGAAGCGCAGAACCCGGCCGCCGACCCGGCGACCGCGGCCCGGCACGCCCGCCAGGTCGCCATGAACCTGACCGCTGCCCCCGGCGTCTGGACCCGGCAGGCCGCGCAGGCGGCGCTCGGTGGCACCGACGCCCAGGTCCTCGCATTCGTGCGAACCGGCATCGCCGAGGCCAACGGCCAGGACGACCGGGCGGCCGTGCGCAACGTCGCGATCAGCGACAACACCAAGCTCCGGGACGCGGCACTGGCCGCGCTCGAGGGCAGCGACGCCGAGGTCGCGCAGTTCCTGCGCACCCAGAACTACCCCGGCCGCTACACCCAGGACCGGGTCGCGGTGAACCGCATCGCCGCCGCTGCCCGGACCGCCGGCGACGTCGTGCTGGCCCAGGCCGCCCAGACCGCCCTGGATGCAGAGGACGGGCAGACCCTGCGGGCCTTCCTGTCCGCCGGGCAGTACACGGCTGCGGCGACCGGCCAGCGGGTCCGGGTCAACCAGATCCTGGGCAGCAGCGACTCCGGCCCCGAACTGAAGGCGGCAGCGCAGATCGCCCTGGACGGCCCCGCTCCGGCCCTGCCGGAGTTCCTCACCCAGGGCCAGTACGCCGCCGCTGAACGCGACCACGACGCCGCTGCCCACCTGGCCGTGGTCGCCGGCCTGGTACAGCGCATCAACCAGGTCGCGCAGACCGCCGTGGAGAACGCGCTGCGGGCCCAGGCCGCTGCGGCGCAGGCCCGCAACGACGCCGGGCAGGCCGCCCAGTACGCCAACCAGGCCGCCCAGTCGGCGCAGGCCGCCGCGGGCTACGCCACCCAGGCCGCCGGTTACGCCGACCAGGCGAACGAGTCGGTGCAGAAAGCGGCCGCGGCCGTGCGGACCGCGAAAGAGGCGGCGACCCGGGCCAGCGCGTCGGCCCGCAGCGCCATCCGCTCCGCCTCGTGGGCGGTCGCGTCGTACCACAACGCGGTGCAGTCGGCGAAGGAGGCGCACGACTCAGCGCAGCGGGCATACGACTCCGCCGTCGCGGCCGGCAAGGATGCCGAAGCGGCGGTCGCGGCGGCGAAGGAGGCCTACGACCAGTTCGAGATCGCCCGGAGCCGGGAGATCGTCGCATGCCACCACGAGTACGCGTCCGGCGCCGCCCCGGACGTCGAGAAGCTGCTGGCCGGTACCGAGGGCGAATGGTTCCGCAACTGTGTCGCCAACGTCATCGCGGACCCCGACGAGCTGGCCAACCGGGCGTACACGAACGCTTCCCACTGCGGCGTCTACGCCGAGGGCAGCGACCTCTACAAGAACTGCATCAACTCGGTGCTGGCACCCGACTTCACCGGCACCCAGACGCTGGTGCTGCTCACCGAACTGGTCAAAGGCATCACCGCGATCCTGATCCCGGTGGCGGCCGCGCTCGCGATCGGGTGCGTGGTCACGGTCGTGTGCGGCGCGGTCGCCGGCACCCTGCTCACCATCGGCGACGTCGGCCTCAACATCTACAAGCTGATCAACGGCGACCAGTCGCTGGCCCAGACGCTGCTGAAACTGGGCGTCACCGCCCTGGAATCACTGGCGTTCCTCGGTCTGGCCAAGCTCGTCGGCGCCGGCTTCAACCTGACCAGGCATCTGTACGCGATCAGCCGGGCTACCCGGCAGGCCGAGGCGGACATCAAGGCGATCAACAAGTCCGTCTGGCAACTACGGATCTCGGCCTGCCTCGTCGGCGCCGCATCGCTCACCGCTGCCGCACCGTTCCGGCGCGCCGCACCGGTGGAAGGCGCCGTACCGATCCAGCGTGCCGCACAGGCCGGCGGCAACGACTGCGTGACGTTCCCCAACCAGCTGCCGGACCGCCTCGCCGCGGAGCTGGCCGCCGCCGAGCGGCTCGGCGTCCGCGTGACCGGCCCGGGAACGGCGGCGTTCGACCGGATCATCGGCTCGGGAACCGTGAAGTGGGCGATCCTTCAGGACGGTAGCCTGGTCGTGGTGCCGAAGTTCGTCGACGGCGTGGAGATCTCCCACTCGGTGCTCAGCCGAGGGGGTCCGGTTCGCGCGGCCGGCGAGGCGGATATCGCCGGCTCGGCCTCCGACGGCTACTTCGGCCTCGACATCAACA
This sequence comes from Actinoplanes sp. NPDC023936, assembly GCF_040639325.1. Classification (NCBI taxonomy): domain Bacteria; kingdom Bacillati; phylum Actinomycetota; class Actinomycetes; order Micromonosporales; family Micromonosporaceae; genus Actinoplanes; species Actinoplanes sp. NPDC023936. The sequence continues at coordinate 113,774 of NZ_JBEZZR010000013.1, forward strand.
ATCACAGTGGGCACTTCCGGCCGTCCGCCGAGAGCCTCGACCTCGGCAAAGCCGCCTTCGCCGCCGCCGGGATCGTGTTCTGATGACCGCTGGATTCGACGAGCTGATCCGGGTACCGCTTCCGGTGCTCGCCGGCTGGCTGCTCAGCGCCGACGCCGAGCCGGGATCCCTGGACGCACAGCAGTGGCGTGGCCTCACCGAGGTCTTCACCGCCGAGTTGACCGCGGAGGCCGCACGGGTGCCGCCGCCGGACTGGCCCCGCCTGTCGGATGCCTACACGCGGCTCCTCGACCGTGCCCAGCAGGCCGCGGCCTTGGACCGTCACGAGTGCGCCGTACGCCGGCTGAACCTGACCAGTGCGCTGCTGCACACGGTCGCGCCTGACCAGCATGTCGGACTGCTGGACCCGGCGGCGTCGGTGCACATCTTCTTCGACGCCGTGGCGATGTCGCCGGCTGACGCGCACCGGCTCGCCGACGCCCCAGGCACCCTCGCCGTGAACGACATGCGGCGGCTGCGGGCCGTGAAGAACCTGCTCCAGCCGCTGCTCGCGGTCAAGCCTCTGCTCGACGCCGAGGCAGCACGGCGCCTGACGGACTGGGAGCGCGTGTATCCGGCGCTGCCCTGAGCCGTACCCCCTCGACACGAACACGGAGGCCGTCACATGGCGGACAGTAGGGTCCTGCGCCGGCTGGTCGCCGGCGCCGTCGCGACCACCACGGTCGCCTGCCTCGCCACCCCGGCCCTCGCCGTCACCGGCGGCGCGCCGGCGCCGGCGCCCGGCTACGGATTCGTCGCCTCGATCCAGGTCGGTGACGCCGGACGGGGGTGCTCCGGAGCCCTCGTCGACGTCGAATGGGTGATCACCACGCCAACCTGTTTCGCCGCACCGGGCACCCCGGTAACGGCCGGCCCGCCCCCGGTCGCCGCCACGGTCACCGTCGGCTCCACCGAGTTCACCACGACTGCCGGCCGCGAACAGCGCACCGTCACCCGTCTCGTGCCCGACCCGGCGCAGACGCTCGTGCTGGCCAAGCTCTCCGCGCCGATCCGGGGCGTCACACCCGTACCGATCAGTGCGACCGCGCCCAGCGCCGGCGAGACCCTGCAGGTCGCCGGCTTCGGCCGGACCGCGACCGACTGGGTGCCCGATCGGCTGCATCTCGCGAGCCTCGGCGTGCAGGCGATCGGGAACACCACGATCAACCTGGCGGGCGGCGAGGATGCCGCGCTGTGCCTCGGCGACGCCGGCGGTCCCACTCTGCGCTTGACCGGTTCGGGACCCGAACTGGTGGCCCTGCACGGCGCGGCCTGGCAGAAGGGGTGCCTGGAGGCGTCGTCGCAGACCCGCACCGAGACCACCGAGGTACGCCTCGACACCGCGCTGAGCTGGATCCGGCAGACGCTCCGGACGGGCACGTTCCTCCGGCTGGCGACCAGCGCCGGGGCGCTCGACACCCGTAGCGGCGTCGGGGCGTCCGCCGGTGTCCGCGCCGGGGGCAGCACCACCACGTTCCCGGTCACCGGGGTGGGCAGTGTACCGGCAGCCGGCGTCACCGCCGTGCTGGTGGACGTCACCGCCATCACCAGCACGGCCAGCACGTACCTGACGGTCTTCCCGGAGGGAGCCGGAACCGGCGGGAGCATCTCGATGCTGAACCTGGCCCCCAACCAGATCATCTCCAACTCGGTCGTGGTGCCGGTGCCGGAGAGCGGCCGCATCTCGATCTTCACCCAGCAGGGTGGCGTGCACCTGCTCGCCGACATTCAGGGCTACTACACCTCGACGATCGGCGCCGGCAGCGGATTCGTGCCGGTGAACCACACCCGGCTGGTCGACACCCGCAGCGGCATCGGCGGCGCCACCGGCACCATCCCGAGCGGCGGCAGCCGTACCTTCACACTGACCGGCGGTGTCGTCCCGGCCGGCGCCTCCGCGGTGTTCCTCGACCTGATCGTCACCGGCGCCACCGCGCAGGGCTGGATCGGCACCTACCCCGCCGGCGGCGCCAACCGCAGCGTCATGGACTACGTGCCCGGCACCACCTCGCACGGCATCAGCGCCCGGCTCGGCTCCGACGGCCGGGCCACCTTCACCAACAACAGCGGATCGCCGGTGCACCTGGTGATGACCGCCGAGGGTTATTTCACTGGCACGGCCACCACCGGATCCGTCCTGCGTACCGTCACCGCGACTCGCCTACTGGACACCCGGGAAGCCGGCACCAAGGCGCCGATCGCGGCCAACGGCACGGTCGACCTGGTCACCGGCTATCCGGCCGGGTCCGCCGCCGTGCTCAACCTGACCGTGGTCGGCAACACCGCCGACGGCTACCTGCGGGCGTGGCCGGTCGACGGCGTGGAGACCACCACCTCGCTGAACAACTACCCGGACCCGGGCAGCACCGCGCGGCCCGGCCTCGCGGTCGTGAAAGTCGGCGCCGACGGCAAGATCCGCATCCGGAACACCAGCGCCGGCACCGTCCACCTGCTGGCCGACCTGCAAGGCTGGTACGCGCCGGAGCGGGTGATTCCGGCCGTCTCGTCCGGTGGCACCGGAACCACCGCGCCGATCGAGAACCCGCCGACGCACAGCAACGGCGGCGCGCTCGTCGAACTCTTCCGCTACCCGTTCGCCGACCGGGTGCTCGCCACCGAGCACATCACCGTGATCTCCGGTGACGGGCGCATCCTGCAGGTGCCGTGCTCCACGCCGGTGCAGGGCGACATCGGGCTGCTCAAGGTGTACTCGACCAGTGACATCGGCGCCGACGGGTCCGGCCGGGTCTGCTTCCGGGTGTCCGCGGCACCCGGCCAGCTCACCCTCCAGGTCCCGGACGTCTACGAGATCCGCGGCGACGGCCTGCGCACCGGAAGCGGCCACGCCGTCACCGCGAAGCTCACCGACGATCAGGGCCGGCAGTCATCGGTCGCGATCGACCCGGACGGCAGCACACAGGTCGGCATCGGCACCGACCCGGAAGCCGCCCCGACCACGCTGCTGAGACTGACTGCGACAGCATGACTGCACGGTCAGCTGGTATCGGCGAGCCTGCCCGTCGTCCGGTGTGGCGAGGGCGCTGACCTGCTGGGCGCGGACGAGATCGGGTTCGCTGCCCAGCGACGGGTCATCAACGCGAGTGCTGATGTACGACTCAAGTCATACTCGTGGGTTCATCATCGCGGTGGACGCCCGCGCCTCCCCGGCTGCCTAGCGTCGAGGCGCCCGCCAGCAGGGCCGCTCGAACCGTCCGGGGATGCACGGTGTATCCGGGACTGAGACAGTCCGGAGTGGTGCGGGGTGCCGAGGCGGAGATGGCCGATGTCTGTTGACCGTGTGGAGGCCCTGGCGGGTCTGAGGGACGGCGGTGAGGCGCAGCTGCGGCGGGCCAGGTCCGCAGTTGACGCGCTCGCCGAACCGCCGGTTGGGGCATGACAGGAACCGCCGGTTCGTCATCCACTCTCGTCGCCGGGCACATCTTCCGGCTGACTGACCCATCCGGAGAACACCGGGAGCCCATGCCCAGCCCCCCGCACATGTCCACTGGGCGTGCCGACGGCCTGGCTCACCCTGTCCGCGTTCTGCCTGGACCTGCCGTTGACCTTCCCGGCCGGCAGGCCGGCTGGCCGCCGTCGCGGCGGCGATCGGCCTGATCACCGTGCTGGCCGGTCTCCTGCCGACACCGGGCGGCCCGGGGCAGCCCGGTGTCGGCACTGGCGGCCGACTGACGGCAGGGGTATGCCCGGGGCCTGGCGGGCCCCTCCGAAGAGTTACCCGGAGTCTCCCGGAGATTCGCGTCCGTATGCGAAACTCGGCCATCCGCATCCACAGCGGCCGATCAACGGGGGTTTACTTTGTCACCAGAGTTGTCCATGCCTGCCGCCCTGGTCCGTTGGCTCACGGTGCTCGCCGCCGTGCTGGCCACGGCGGGCGCGGTGTTCCTGACCCCGCCTGCGGCGGCGCTCGCCCTAGCGCGTGGCGAGGCCGAGTCCGGCCGGATCACCCCGGCCACCAGCGGTGCCTTCGTCGATGACCTCACGGCCGGTGGCGGCCGCTCCGCCGAGATCTGGGACAGCGGCAGCCTCGAGGTCGACATCACCACCACCGCCCCGGCGTCGGCGGTGCTGGCCCGCGTCCGGCAGGAGTTGTGCGGCCCCGAGTCCGCCTTCATGCGGATCAAGGTGGACGGTGTCTTCGCGCAGAACACCTACGTCGACTCGACGACCTGGGTGACCATCCCGTTCCGGGGCAACTGGGCGGCCGGCCGGCACACCGTGCAGATCGAGTTCGGCCACCCCTACTACGACGCCTCCACGTGCGGTGCCCGGGAGCTGTTCGTCGATCACGTCGCCTTCGCGACGGCTGTCGCCGGGACGACCTACTACGTCGACGCGGTGGACGGCGACGACGCCAACCCGGGTACGTCGCCCGACGCGGCGTGGGAGAGCATCGCACAGGTCAACGGAGCCGTCCTGGCGCCCGGCGACAAGGTGCTGTTCAACCGCGGGCAGACCTTCACCGGCGCCACCCTCTCCGCCGACCAGCCGGGTGACACGTCGGCGCGGGTAACCTACGGCGCCTACGGCACGGGTGCCCCGCCGATCCTGGACGGCGCCGGGCTGCGGTACCCGATGACCATCGACGCCCCATTCGTGGCGGTGGAGGATCTGCACGTGCGGAACGCCGGTGGCGAGTTCAAGATCGGCCTGCAGGTGTCCGGCGCGGACGCCTTCGTGCAGCGGCTCACCGCCTCCGGCAACGCGATCGGCGTGCAGGCGGAGAGCGACCGCGGGCATCGCCTGCGCCTGACCGAGAGCAACCTGGTCGACAACCGGACCGTGATCAACCCGGACGGCAAGGGTAAGGCGGAGGGGTCGACGGACGACTACGGCGCGAGCGGCGTGGTGGTGCTCAAGGCGCACGGCGTCGAGATCGACCACAACACGATGAGGGGCAACATCGGGCCCTCGGCCGACTTCGGCCAGGACGGCTCGGCGGTGGAGATCTACGGGGCGGTCGGCACCGTGGTGCACTACAACAGGTCTGTCGACAACCACACCTTCTCGGAACTCGGTAACGCGGCGACCCGGAACACGACGTTCCATGACAACCTGATCACCGCGCACGCCGGCATCGACGACGCGGTCGGCTTCAACGCCCAGGGCACCGGCACCTTCGGCCCGGTGCTCGGCACCCGGATGTTCCACAACACCGTCGCGCTGCTCGGCCCCAGCTCCAAGGGTGTCGTCGTGGGCGCCGGCGCCACCGCGTTCCTGCACAACAACATCGTGCAGGCCGCGTACGCCGGCTACAGCGGTGCGCAAAAAATCGACGAGGGGCACAACGTCTGGCAGCCCGGTGCCTGGGGCAATGACATCTGGTCCGACGCCAACCCCGGCCAGGGCATCGCCCCCACCTCGGTGACGGCGGACCCGCTGTTCGTCGGCCCCGGCGACTACCGTCTCCAGGCTGGGTCCCCGGCCCGCAACCGGGGCGTGTCGGCGTACGGCGCCGCGCTGTCCCTGGGCGGAACCGCTCGCGACGCGACGATCGACGCCGGGGCGTACTGACCACGAACGGTCCGACGAGTTAAACAAATAGTTGAAAACGAAGCGTTGATCGGACATGCTTCAGGGCATGTCCGATCTCTTCGCCCGCCCCGACTCCGCGGTGCAACGCGCCTCGCGCACCTACCGATCCCTGACGCACCTCGTCGAGCGGCACGCCGGCAGTCCCGGGCGCCGGTCACGGCACGCGCACCCCACCATGCCAGCACCGCACGAGGTGGTGTGGCTCGTCGCCGGACTCGCCGGCGGCTCGATCGTCGCGGAACCGGGCGAGCCGGACGTCGACGACAACGACCTCGTCGCGGCCCTGACCCTGCTGCCCGGCGTCCGCGCCGATCTCGACGCGACCGAGCTCGGCCTGCTGAAACGTGCCCGGAGCCGAGGGATGACCTGGCAGGACATCGCATTCGGCCTGGGCCTCAACACGCCGCAGGCGGCCAAGCAGCGATACGAGCGCCTGGCGGCGCGGGCCGAGGACCATCCCGCCTGACGGCACCCAGGTGTACGGGGTGACAGCGGCACCGCCACCCCGTACACCTGTCAGTTCGTCAGCGTGCCGCGCAGGCTCTTGCCGGAGTGCCATGGCGCCGCCGTCATGGGGTTCGTCGCTGACGTCGACCAGCCAGAACCGGTTGAGGTCTTGCGGTGGGCACCTGCCCGGTTGACCTGGCATCGGTCACCCCGGCGATCCGGTCCGGTCGAAGGCTGCCCGCGCCGGCTTGGGATGTGACCTCTACAGCGAGGAATCCCTGGCGGTTGGAGATGCGGTCGTGCCGCGAGGGCCGGGCTTGCGGGGCTTGCGGCGCGCGGGGCTCGGATTCGCCGCGCTGTCAGTCGTGGTGGTCGGTGCTTCCTCGAGCGCTCCAACGTCGAATTTGGCGTTCACCGCTTCGGCGCCCGTGCCGAGCAGCGTCTTCGCTTTCTCCTGTGCCTGCACGGCGGTGGGGTGAGCGGCAACCCTGCGCGCGGTCGCCGCGATCTGCTCATACCGTTCACGGCCCGCTCGGCTGCCGAGGACGTATCCCACCGCAACGCCGGCTACCAGCTTCATCAGTGCCACGAGCATCTCCGTAAAAGTTTGTGAGCGTTTCGAGTCCTGGCCGGAGGTGGGGAGCTGTTGATCAGCGGAGGCGGGCCGGATCCGATCCAGTTCGCGATGAATCGCCTAGCGCCACCCACATACCTCCTCGCTGCCATGGCCGGTGCTGTGCCCCGCCCACCAGCAGGCGAAACGCACCTGCATCAGGCACTCCGACACGAGGAACGTTCGCTTCCAGCGGGCGGATGGCGGCACGCTTCGAGGATCAGAACTCTCATGGCGGCCATGAGCAGGCAGTTCCCGCGCCGCCTCGTAGGACCGGCAAATCAACCGCTTCACTAACGCGCGCAACCCCGCGACGACCTCTACCAGGTCGCCGTCGTCGGCCTGATCAAAGCCGCCGACCGGTTCGGGGCCGACCGCGGTGTCGACTTCGCCGGGTTCGCGATCCCCACCATCGTCGGCGAGCTCAAGCGCCACTTCCGGGACAAGACCTGGTCGGTACGAGTGCCGCGGCGCCTGCAGGAGCTGCGCCTGGCGATGCGCTCGGTCCCGCGATGGCCACCCTCGACGAGCGGGAACAGAAGATCGTCAGCCTGCGCTTCTACGGCAACCTCACCCAGCAGCAGATCGCCGAGCAGGTCGGCATCTCCCAGATGCACGTGTCCCGGCTGCTGACCAAGGCCCTCACCAAGCTGCGCCGGCAGCTCGACACCATCGACGCCTGACCACAGAGCAGTCTGCCGGTCGCGCCGAATCCGGTGCAGCTGCCAGATCGCCGTGACACTCTGGGCCGTCCGGAAACGGGCCTGCCGGACTCGGCCGGGCGGTCGACGGCACCGGGCTGGAGAACATCACCGGAGCAATCGCGGGGCGCCAGGCTTCCGGCAGCTGAGGGAGCGCTGACCTTCAGAGCCATTCGGCTTTACGCAGGCGCCGGTACAGCAGGACGGCGCTGACCAGCATGACGGTGAGCACGCCGGGGTAGCCGTAGCGCCATTCGAGTTCGGGCATGTAGTCGAAGTTCATGCCGTAGATGCCGGCGATGGCGGTCTGGAGCGCTGCGATCGCCGCCCAGGAGGCGATCTTGCGCATGTCGTTGTTCTGGTCGACGGTGACCTGGGCCAGCCGGGCTTGCAGGATGGTGTTGAGCAGGTCGTCGTAGCTGGTGACGGCGTCGACGGCGCGGGCGTGGTGGTCGGCGACGTCGCGGAAGTAGCGGCGGATCTCCTTGGGCACCACGGCGGTCATCTGCCGGTCGAGCAGGGTGGCCAGCGGCCGTTGCAGGGGCACGACAGCGGCTTTGAACTCCATCAGTTCCCGCTTGAGCTGGTAGATCTGGTCGATGCCGACGTTGCGGCCGGGGCTGAACACGGCGGCCTCGACGGCGTCCAGGTCGGTTTGCAGCGCCGCGGTGATGTCGACGTACACGTCGACGACCCGGTCGAAGATCGCGTGTACGACCGCCCACGGGCCCTGGGCGAGCATGCTCGGGTTGGCTTCCAGATCGTCGCGGACGGTGCCGAGTTCCCCGACGTCGCCCTGGCGGACGGTGATGACGAAATGCTCACCGACGAAGATTCGTACGAAACCGGTGTTGACGATCTCGCTGGTCTCGGTGAGCTGCGCGTGTTCGACGTACTGGGCGGCCCGCAGCACGGCGAAGACGGTGTTCTCGTAGCGTTCCACCTTCGGGCGCTGCTCCTGGTGCAGGACATCCTCGACGGCGAGCGGATGCAGGCCGAAGACGTCGGCGACGTGGGAGAGCTCCTCTTCGTCGGGGTCATGCAGACCCAGCCAGACGAATCCGCCGGAGGTCTGCCGCGCCCGCGTGAAGAGAGTTCGCAGGTCGAGGGGCGCCTGTACCGGTACCCCGTCGACGTAGAGAGCGCACCCGGCGACCGTCTCGTGATTGCCTCGTCCCTCGGTCGTAGTAGTGGTTCCGGCGGCGCGAGTCATCACGGGAAGGTCAGGGCCCGGCCGTTGGATCATGACGCTCCTCAGTCCATCGTTGTCGATCGGCCGCAGCTGTTCTCCGCCGCGCCGGATGGTCCTGTGCCCCGTCCAGCGCCGATCTACTCGACGGGCGGCATCGCGGCGATCAGCACCGACAGGAAGGTGCTCCACGCCGCCACCAACGTCGGCACCAAAGCCGGTGCGCACCGGCGCGGCGGCTCTCGGATCGCGGGGAGATCCTTCACCTGGTGCCGATCACCGGCCTGGCATCGTGGAAGGGGTACGACGATCAGACGGCACGAATCTGCATAACGCGTGCGGGTACGGGTATCGGCTCGCTGTCAGGTTGCCGGAACCTGCCGTCGTGAACGTCCCGCTCACCAGACCCACGAAATCTGTTGATCATGAAAACTGGCGTAATGACCTGCCCATCTGCAATGGTCGTCCGATGAACGTCGACCACCTCGATCGCCGGCGGGCGGAGACGTTCGTGCACAGCGCGGTGATCGCCGAGACGGATGAGGAGATGGTCGCCGCCCTGGAACCGCAACTTCGTCGCGGGGTCACCGAGTACGACGAAGTGCTGCTCGTCGTCGGTGAACGCATCCGGTCACTGCTCGGCGAGCGGGTGTCGGACCTGGACGAGGTGGTGCGGTGGGCCGACCCGGCAGCGTTCTATCAACGGCTGGGTTTCGCCTACGAGGGGTTCCGCCGCTATCTGGCCGCGCAGGCGGACGCCGGACGACGGGTCCTGGTGGTCGCCGAACCGGATCTCGCTGACAGCCTCGGTGCCGGGCGCGGCGTCGATCGGGCATCGGCCTACCTGGCGTATGAGGCGGCCTGCAACGACACGTACGCGCCCTACGGCTCTGCGGTGACCTGCGTGTGGGGTAGCCGCCACCATCCGGCCAGTGTGCTCGACGGGGTCCGCGTCACGCATTCGCATCTGCTCACCGCGGCCGGACTTCAGCCCAGCCCCACGTACGTCCCGCCCGGCACCTATCTCGCCCGGCGGGTGCCTCTGCTCCCGCCGCCCGATCACGTCGATCACGACTGGAGCCTGACCGAGGTCCGTCAGCTCAGCGGCTTACGGCGCAGCCTGGGCGCCTGGGCCGCCGCGCACCACTTCGCCGACGAGCCCGCCGACGACCTCGTGGTCGCCGTGGTGGAGGTCGCCAGCAACGGGCTACGCCACGCCGCCACCCCGGTCCGCGTCCGAACCTGGCACCAGGAGGGCACCCTGATCGTCCAGTGCGACGACTCCGGCGGCATACCGGTGCCACCCACCGCCGGATATCACCGCCCGGATATCACCGCCGCGCTGCCCGGCGGCCGTGGACTCTGGCTGGCTCGGCAACTCGCCGACGTCGTCCACGTGGACTCCGTGCCCGGCCGCACCTCGGTGCGGCTGCTCTTCCCGCATGCGGTCATGCACCGCCACCTGGCATAGCGGCATCGCAAGCCGGCCTCCTTCACGAGGATCGCGGCGGGACCGGGGACGCCCCGGCGGACACGGTCAGCAGTCGCGTGTCACTTCCGGTGCAGGTGGCGCCATTCGCGGGCGCTGAGGCCGTACTCGCTGCGGAAACGGCGGCTGAAGCGAGTGGCGTCGGAGAAACCCTGCTTCACCGACGGGCTGGTGGAACGACGCGGCCACCTGATCGACGACGGCGTGACCCGGATTCTGGCCGCGGTGGAGCAGGACTCCGTCGAACACATCTGCCAGGCCGTCATGACGGCCGCCGACGTCGAGAAACCGGATGACGATGTCGCGCTTCTCATCGTGCGGCGGCGCTTCGATCGGGCCGCGACAACCGGCCGAGCGCATCCCAGACCAGGTGATCTCCTACCGTCAAGGTCTACCCACTGACGACCTTGGTGATACTCACGGCCCGTCTCACGCGCCGATCCCTGCGGGGAGGGAAAGACATCGCGGTACGCGCGGTGACCGTGGCGCCGGAGAACACCGGAAGACCGGATGAGGTGCTCTCCGCATCTATGCGGAATGGAGCAGCCGCTCGTATCGCACCTGTTCCAACACGGACGCGGCCATCTGCCGGCCCCAGCCGCCGCTCGCATGATCTTGCAGAACCGCCTGCGGGTGAATGCGAAGCCGGGCGGCGATATCCCCGATGCGCTCGCCGATCTCCTGTTCCACGGTCTGTCGATCGACCACCACGCCGTGGCGGTACATCGTCGCGACGAACTCGTCCACCAGACAAGCGATTGTGGTTCCTGCTGGCACCGATGTCTCCTCGTTTCGTCGCTCATGACGGCAGGGTGAGCGTCCATGAATGTGGGCGTGATGGAGCGACGACGAAGATCGGCAGTGTCCATCATGCGGGGTCGGCCGTCCGACTAACTCATCGTCGGCCGAAAGGTCACGCGTGGGATGAGCCGCTGTCTCGCGTGCGTGAACCCACCGGCATGCCCCCGCCAGCGGCCCTCGGGCCGGGGTGTCTTACTCGCGGCCGGCGATCAGAAACGACCGGCGCGCGATCACCGCACCCGATCGGCCGTCCGCTCATGCCCGGCGGAGGCAACCGGAGCCGAGGCGGCCGGGCCGCCGGGCTCCGGCGCGGTGGCCGCGGCCAGGGTGAAGACCAGCCGGGCGCCGTCGCGGTAGGTGGTGTCGACGGCGATGCTGCCGCCGTGATGCTCGACCACCTTCTTGCACACGGCCAGGCCGATGCCCGTACCCGTGTAGCTGTCGCGGGTGTGCAGGCGCTGGAAGATGACGAAGACCTTATCGGCGAATTCGGGATCGATGCCGATGCCGTTGTCGCCGACCGTGAACGTCCACATGCCGTCCCGCGCTTCGGCGGTGATCTCCACCCGTGGCGGGCGCTGCGGGTGGCGGAACTTGATCGCGTTGCCGATCAGGTTCTGCCAGAGCATGGTCAGCAGCGTGACGTCGCCGGTCACGGTGGGCATCCGTGGCCGGACGATCTCTGCACCGGACTCGTCGATCGTCATGGCGAGGGACTGCTCGACCTGGTCGAGGACCGCCGCCAGGTCGACGGGCTGCCTGCTGTCGTGAACACGGCCGATGCGGGAGAACGTGAGAAGGTCGTTGATCAGCCGCTGCATGCGGGTGGCGCCGTCGACGGCGAAGCCGATGTACTGCCGTGCCCGGTCATCCAGGGAGTCGCCGTATCGGCGCTGCAACATCTGGCAGAACGACGCGACCTTGCGCAGCGGTTCCTGCAGGTCGTGGGAGGCGACATAGGCGAACTGCTCCAGGTCGGCATTGGAGCGGCTCAGCTCGATCTGACGCTGCTCGAGTTCGTTGCGGGCCTGCTGGCTGGCGGTGAGCGCGTCGACGAGACGACGCCGCATGGCCTCCACGTCGCGGCCGAGTTCCGCCACGTCATCCGGCCCTCGCGGGGACAACTCGTGATCGAAGTCGCCGCCCGCGACCTGCCGTACCGCGGTGCGCAGCTGGCCGAGCGGGCGCAGCACCGTGACCCGCAGCAGCACCGCGATGGCGGTGATGAACAGCAGTAACGCTGTCACCAAGGCGAGGAAGACGATGTCGCGGACCCGGCGGGACGCGTCGAGGTCGGCACGGCCGGCCTGCCGCGCCGCCACCAACCGGCTGTCGAGCGCGTCGATACCGGCGCGAACGGTGGAGAACGTGGCGCGGGCGCGGCCGGCCGCCTGCGCCGGCGAGAAGTCACGGCCCTGCCGGCGCTGGTCCAGCAGCGGACCGGCGACGCTGTCGCGCCATTGCGCGGCGCTGCGCTCGACCGCGGTCAGGTCGGCCAGCCACGCGGGGTCGTCGTCGAGGAGACCTCGGAGCCGGCCCGTGACGTTCTGTTCGGCGGTGACGCTGCGCTGATAGTCGGCGAGGAAGTCCGACGATCCGCTCAGCAGATGACCGCGCACTGCGGATTCCTGCTCGCGCAGCGCAGCGTCCAGCTCCACCACGGCGGTCCCGGCCGGCGAGATCCGGTCGTTGAGCCGGTTCGACACGGCCCCCGTCCGGGTCAGTGCCTGCGCCCCGACGACTGTCGCGGCGAGAACCAGGACCACCATCACGATCAGGACGGAGCCGAACCAGCGTTGCGTGCTCCACCGTGCGCGCCGCGAATCAATCGATGTCACATGCGCACCGTAGTGGAACGACAGATCTCGCCCCGGTGCCGCATCCGCCGCGATATTCACATCTGCGGAGACGTCGCGGACCAGTGCGGACCCTTCGGCCGTCGCCGGGACTGTGCCGCGGGTTCGCCGGGGGAGTGCCTGCCGCGCGATCGACCGCAGAAGTCCGCGACTTACCCCTACTTCGCCGCGGGGCGTGACCGCTCGTTGGTGCAGCAGCCGTCGTCGCAGTTCTGCACGGTGCCGGCTGTGGTGGCGGCGACGGAGCGGGATGCGCAGCAGATGTCTCCGCGCCAGGCTTCGCGGCCTTCCTTGATCGCGACGGCCGCGCCGCGGTGGGCGCGGAGGATGCCGATGGTGTGCTGCTTAGCGATGCCTGGAGTCATTCTGGCCTGGAAACTACACATGGCCGTCCTGCGGCGGGCGTCGTCAGGTCGTCGCGGTCAATGTCAGTGGGCTGATCCGAGTGGCACATCGGTGTTGGGTCCGTGATCGGTGAGGGCGTTGTCGGTGGTGGCGTAGAGGTCGAGCAGCTGGTCGAGGTTGAGCAGCTGGAAGGACTCGCGGACGAAGGGCTCGAGGGCGGCCAGGCGGATCCAGCCGTGGTGTGCGCGTGCATCGCGGGCCAGGTCGATAAAGGTGCCCATGCCGGTGGAGTCGCAGAACGTCAGGCCGGCCAGGTCGAACACGAGATGGGTGCGGCCGCGGTCCAGCAGGGCGCGGACTTCGTCGCGGACGAGGTGTTCGGTACGCAGGTCGAGTTCCCCGACCATGCTGATCACGGTGGTGTTGCTGGTGGCGTCGGTGCTGGTGACGGTCAGTTCCGGCCGGTTCATGACCTGTCCTCGCCTTCGCCGGGTGTTGCGGGGACCGGTGGTCCTACCAGGGTGCGTTTCGCGGCGGTGGGTGACCATTCGACCAGGACCATCGCCGCGTCGTCGCTCGGCGGGCCGCCGCGGTGCTCGGCCACGGCGAGAGACAGTCGGCGCAGCGTTTCCGGTGCTGGCAGCCGGGCCTTCTCACAATCAGTGGCGAGCTGGGTCAGCCGTGCGGCGCCGAACGGGCTGCCGTCGGTGGCGCGGGCCTCGATGACGCCATCGGTGTGCAGCAACATTCGGTCACCGCGTTGTAGTTGCTGCTCGCCGACGCACATGTCGGCGGGGGTTCGCAGGCCCAACGGGACGCGTGCGCCGCCGGTCACGACGCCGAGCAGGTCGGCGTCGCGCAGGATCACCGGGAGCGGGTTGCCGGCGTTGATGTAGCGCACGAGGCCGGTTTCCAGGTCGAACTTGGCCAGCAGACCGGTGACGAACCGGGCCCGGCCGGTGGGCCCGAACTGCTCGACGAGGTTCTCGTCGGCGGCGCGTACCTGCTCGATCAGGCCGCCGCCGGCTCGGCGGGTGGCCCGGATCGCGGACAGGGCCACCGCGCAGGCGACCGCGGCGGTCAAGCCGCGACCCATCGCGTCGAGCAGGACCAGCCAGGCGGTGTCGCCGTTGACGGCGTAGTCGTAGCCGTCGCCGCCGATGTCGTAACACGGTTCGATGATCGCGGTCAGGGCCAGCCGTTCGTGGCTGGAGGTCAACGGTGGCAGCATCTGCCACATCAGCTCGGCGGCGACCGTCATCGGCTGGGTCCGCCGGGTGCCGGGCAGGATGTCGCCGGCGAACAGCTTGGATTGCACGAGGTGCGCCGTCAGCCCGGCGATCAGCTCGCACCGCTGCTGCCAGCCGGGGTCGTGTGGGTCGGCGTTGTCGGGCAGAGCGAACCGGATCACGCCGAAGCGTTCGGTGCCGTCGAGCAGCGGTACCCACAACTCGCCGGGGTGCTCAGGGTCCGGCTCCGGCCGGACCAGCATGTACGAGCGGCCTGGCACGGAGTCGTCGACCGGGATCGGCGACGGCGGTTGCCGGCCCGCTACCGGCAGCACGTTCAGCAGCAACTGCTCGTGATCGATCAGGTAGATCATGGCATTCATGCCGAGCCGCGACAGCGCCTGATCCACCTTCGGCGCCACCTGGTCGGCCTGCATCAGATGCGACGACGCGGTCATCTCGCCCAGTACCTGCAGCAGCCGCAGATCCACCTGCTGATCCATTGCCGCAACATACGTTCTCGTAATCCGGAGCCGCTGCGTTATCGGATTGGTTCATACCGGCAATCGCGCTGTCACGGACGACGCCTTCCGATGATCTTGACGGGCTGTGCTGCGTGATCCGCAAGGTCGATGTGGCCGGACACGAGCAGTGGACGTGTCGGGGAAGCCGCGGCCGCGATACGGCATTATTGTCCTGGCGTAGGGGTGCCGTTGCTCAGGGGTGAGGGTGCCCTTGAGTGAGCCGCACCCCTTGGCGTCCACCGCGGCGGTACGGTCTCCGCGCTGTCAGCTGGCCGTCGGCGGCCCGGAGTCATCGTCTTCGCCGGCTGCTTCCGGGTGAGGCCGCCGACGGCGGGCGGCCGCGCGCAGGCTGTCCAGGCGAGCTTGCGCGCGCTCGACGGCTTCGCGTGAGCGGTGCAGGAACGCGTCACTGCGATCCAGGCGCGACACCTCCCGGGCGAACGCTTCCTCGATCCGGCCGACCGGATCAGGTGAGCCGGGATCGTCCGTGACGGCTCGCTGATCGAGGACTCGCTCGCGGGCGGTGGCGTGTTGCTCCCGGCTGTCCGCGATCGCCTCCCGCTCGTCGGCTACCTGCTCGCGGCGTTCCGCCGCGGTCTCCCGCTCGGCGAGCAGTCGTTCGCGTTCGGCCAACTGGTCGTGGCGTGCCGTGAGGTCCGCGTCCAGGCGCGACAACCGCTGTTCCCAGGCGTCGAGCAGCTGCTCACGTTCCGTCGGATCCTGTTGCCGGTCACCCGGGTGCCGGTCGCGGCTATGCCCGTACTCATCGGAAACCACTAACTGATCATAAATAGCGCGCTGCGGTCGGCGCCCGGTCACGATCTGTCCGAAGCCGGGCGGTCAGCGCCCACGGCGTGGCCATCGGCAGTGACCGCCCGGAAGTGGACATAAAGGGATAATTTATGGCCTCCGAATCGGTGCGTAACGCCCGTAGAACCGCAGAGACGATGCATGCCACCGCCGAGGCGCTGGAACGCGCCGAGCAGACCCTGCACCGCAGCGCCGACGCCTCCCCGGACGACGCCACCGCTGCACGGCTGGACCGTCTCGGTGACGCGGTCACCGCCGAAGCGCACGACATCGCCCGCCAGGTCAACGTTGGGCCGGGCCGTCCCAGCGCGGCACAGGCGAGCACCGCGGGATTCCGCGTCGAGCCGGCTGGTGCCGGACGGGCCGGGCGGGGCGGATGGGCCGGACGTGACAGTGACCGCGACAGGGATCACCGCCGCGGCCACGTTCATCGGAGGTACCGGCCCGCCCATCAGGGACGGACCTCATCGCGCGATCGATCGTTCAGGCGTCACGTGTCGCGGCGCCCTGAGCACTACCGCCCGTTCACCACGGCGGCGCGTCGCACTGCCGCCACGCCCAGGCTGCGGACCAGGGCCTCGTGCCCGTCCGCGGTCTCCCAGCCGGTGTCGGCCACGACCACCACGGCGCGCCCGGTCCGGGCGACCACGATGTAGGTGTCCTTGTTCGTCTCGGCGTAGTCGATGTACTCCCGATGCCGCAGCAGCACGGACTCGTCGCCGGCCACGCCACTGGCGCGCACGGACCAGCCGTGGCCACAGGTGGCTACGGCCCGGCGCACGTCACGCAGATACCGCTGGGCCCCGTCGGAGGCATAGACGGCCACGTCGTTCACGATGACCGTCGGGCGGTCGTTCACGCCGATCATGGCCCAGACGGCCCGGTCCGCGCGGCGCAGCGTGGCCGACGCGTACGGCCCGCACGGCTGCGGCGGACGCAGCGCCGCCCAGTGGTTGTCGGTGACCGTCGTGGTGGCGGTCCCGTTCAGGTCCGCGGCCTGCAGCATCGCCGCCGCGGGGACGGAGGACGCCGGCGCGGACGCGATGCGGTAGGCGAGGATCGCCGGTCGCTGGTTGCGCGCGGCCGCCCCGATCAGCGCGACACAACCCGCGTCCCCCGCGCC
Organism: Actinoplanes sp. NPDC023936; assembly: GCF_040639325.1. Classification (NCBI taxonomy): domain Bacteria; kingdom Bacillati; phylum Actinomycetota; class Actinomycetes; order Micromonosporales; family Micromonosporaceae; genus Actinoplanes; species Actinoplanes sp. NPDC023936. The sequence goes on from NZ_JBEZZR010000013.1 coordinate 130,493, forward strand.
GCCGGTGCGGAACCGCTTCTCATAGTTGCCGCGGGCGTCGGTGACGATGTTGTTCCTCGCGCCGCCGTCGAAGTCGCAGCCGCTGTCGAGCGCGGTGGCCAGCTTCTGGCGGGAGAGGGGCCGGCCGGTGTCGGTGAAGAAGGCCCGGCCGTGGATTCGGAAGCCGCCCCCGGCCAGCATCGAGTACTGGAACGTCAGCGCGGGCCGGTGGGTGCCCCGGACCCGCAGTTTCGGTGATCGCGCGCCGGAGAGTGCGGTGGACAGTTCGTTGCCGGCCTTGTCCATCGCGCCGACCGAGACGATCCGGACCGTTCCGTTCCAGGTGGACGGCACGTTGACGGTGCCGCTCCAGATGCCGTCCGTGGCGGTCCCGGAGGTCCGGGTCAGCACCGGCCGCAGCTTCGCCTGATGGCCTGGGACCGGCCCGAGCACGAGCTGCGGGGACGGGTTCATGTCGTGCGGCTGGTCCCGTACCCCGGACGGGTCGGTGACCCGCATGGACACCCGTACGGGCACGACGGCGAGGCCGCGGACCGCGACGGAGGCACGGGAGAACTTGACGTCGCGCACCTGCGGAGGGGACTTGTCGGTGGAGACGAGCGCCGGACGGTCGGCCGTCGCGCCGGCCCAGGCGGGCGGCGTTCCGGTGGCGACCAGCGCCCCGGACAGCGCTACGGCGACGGTGAGATGGGCGACGGTGAGATGGGCGGTGGCGGCATGGCTGCGGGTCTGTGGTGCTACTGAATGCATGGGGAACTCCGCTTCTTGGTAGGACGGTCAACTAGTTCGTCCACCGCTGCCCCGCTGCGGTTCGCCACTGTCGCCTACCCGACCGTTCCCGCACCGCTACGGAACGTGGCACCGGCGAAGCGTCTTCCATGGCCGCCCGCGGATGCGTACTGAGCGCGGAAGGACGCGCTATGTCCGGTAACCATGTGGAGAGCGACCGCGCCGCCCACCAGCCCGGATTTCGAGCTCGTTCATCTAGAGTGGACAGATGCTGGGAGTCGTGGCGGCCGCGCTCGGCGGTCCTGATGTGTTACAGGTGACCGAACTGCCCGAGCCGGAGGCGAAGCCAGGGCAGGTGGTGGTCCGGGTCCGCGCGGTCGGTGTGCACCCGGCTGACGTCGCCGCCACCACCGGGCATATTCCTGGCGGGCCGGTGACGCCGCCGTTCTCGCCCGGGTGGGACATCACCGGCGAGGTCGCCTCGGTCGGCCCCGGCACGACGGATTTCGCGGTGGGGGATCGTGTCGTCGGGATGATCCCGTGGTACTTGACCCGGGGTGCACCCGGTGGCTACGCCGAATTCGTGGCCGCCGGCGCCGACTGGCTGGTGCGGCTGCCGGACGAGCTCGACTTCGTGTCCGCGGCCACGGTGCCGCTCAACGCCCAGACCGCACACCAGGGGCTGTCATTGGTGTCCTCGGCCATGCCGCCGACGGGCAGCAGCATTCTGGTCACCGGCGCCAGCGGCGGTGTCGGCGGCTTCGCCACCCAGCTTGCCCTTCGCGGCGGTTACCGTGTCATGGCTCAGGCAAGCCATGGCGATGAGCAGTGGGTCCACGGTCTCGGCGCTCACGAGGTGATTTCCCGTTCCGTCGATCTGGCCGGCGTGGGGCCGGTGGGCGCGGTGTTCGACGCGGTCCCGGTCGGAGAGGCGGCGGCCGCCGCCGTTGCGGACGGTGGAGTCGTGGTCGTGACCCGCCCCACGCCGGCCATCGCTACGGCACGCGGTGTGCGCCAGGAGCTGCAACTCATCCGGCTCGATCGCGAGCTGCTGGCCGACGTGGTGGGGCAGGTGGCGGCCGGGCAGCTGCGTACGCGCGTGGCGGCCACGATGCCGTTGACCGAAGCGGCCAACGCCCACCGGCGGGTGCTGGCGGGTGGGCTTCGCGGAAAGCTCGTGCTGACGGTGGGCTGACGGGAGCGGTGGCGCCGTTTCGTCCAGGTTGGCGGACGTCCTGGCCGCGGCCGCCGGTGGCCGGGTAGCGGGCGGCCGTCGGTCAGCGGGAGAACTCCCAGCGCAGCTCCGGGGACTCGGCGACGACCAGCACGCGCGGATGCTGGTCGTCGGGATGCGCGCCGATGAGGAATATCGACCACCGGAGTACTGGAGCAGGCGCAGGCCGTCGTATCGGTAGCGGCAGCCGTCCGGGCCGAGCCGGGTCTCCGTGGCGTCCGGGGCCCGCAGCCACAGCCGGCCGCGAGATGCGGCTTGCCCCCCGGCGGGCGATGGTGTCGTGTGCCGACGAGTTGTCCGGGGCTCGACAAGTACCGGCCGGTCCTGCGGGCGCAGGTCGACACCGAGGACGAGGCGGCGCTGATCGCCCACGAACGCGCGACGGTCCGATCCATCATCGGCCGGCGGTCAGGTACTCCAGCACGAGGTCACCGATCATGGCCCGGTAGTGGTCCCGCCGGGCGGGGTCGAGCATGTCCCGCTTGAAGATCGCGTTGAAGGTGTACCGGTTGGCGGTCCGGAAGACGCAGAACGCACTGATCATCATGTGCACGTCGATGGGGTCGACGTCGTCGCGGAACCGGTGGGCCGCACGACCGCGCTCGAGGATCCGGGTCAGCGCGTCCAGCGCCGGATTGGCCAGGCCCGCCAGGATCTCGGATCGGGCGATGTGCCGGGCGTAGTGAATGTTCTCGATGCTCACCAGCCGGATGAAGTCCGGGTGCGACTCGTGGTGGTCGAACGTGAGAGCGGTGAGCCGCCGGATCGCCTCAGCCGGGTCGAGGTGCTCCACGTCGACCTGCTGTTCGAGGGCGCGAATCCCGGTGTACGCCTGCTCGAGCGCCGAGATGTACAGCCCCTCCTTGCCGCCGAAGTAGTAATAGATCATCCGCTTGGTGGTGCGGGTCTTCGCCGCGATCTCGTCGACCCGGGCGCCGGCGAAGCCCTTGTCGGCGAACTCGCGGATCGCGACGGCGAGGATCTCGGATCGGGTCCGCTCAGCGTCACGCCCGGCGGGGGCCGCCGCTGGCGAGTCCGGCGTCTGCGTGGCCACATGGCCCTCCTTCGATCGAAGATTCACCTTAGCCACGGGTTCGTGGCCCTTCCTCCTCCGCCACGCGACGCGTATAACTAACTAACTAGTACATACATTGTGATCGACGGCAACGCCTGTGGTCCGGAACCGTCGACGGCGCACCCTCTGTCGTCCCATCGGCGCATCGCTGAGCCCGTCCTCGACGCCGGGCGAAGCCATCGAGGAAGGCAGTGCACCATGCTCATCGCTGATCATGATGCTGCTCGAAGCGCGGCCGCCGCACCGCGCGCCGAACCACGCCTGACGATCGCCACCGCCTGCCTGTCCGGGACCCTGGAGGACAAGCTCGCGGCTGCCGCGGCAGCCGGCTTCCACGGGATCGAGATCTTCGAGAGCGACCTCATCGCGTCGGCATGGTCACCGGCGAGAGTCCGGCAGGAATGCGCCCGCCGTGGCCTGAACATCGACCTCTACCAGCCCTTCCGTGACTTCGAGGCGGTCGCCCCCGACACCTTCCGGGCCAACCTGCGCCGCGCGGACCACAAGCTCGGCGTGCTGGAACAACTCGGCGCCACCACGATGCTGGTCGCGTCGTCGGAGTCGGCCGACGCCGTCGACGACGACGAGCTGGCCGCCGACCATCTGCGGGAGCTCGCCGAGCGGGCCGCGGCCCGCGGGCTGCGCATCGCGTACGAGCCGCTGGCCTGGGGCCGTTTCGTGAACACGTACGCCCACGCGTGGCGGATCGTGCGGCGCGCCGACCACCCCGCCCTCGGCCTGTGCCTGGACAGCTTCCACGTGCTGTCCCGGGGCGACGACCCGGCCGGAATCCGGGTGGTGCCCGGCTCGAAGGTGTTCCACCTGCAACTGGCCGACGCACCCCGGTTGAAGATGGACACGGTGGAGTGGAGCCGGCACCACCGGCTCTTTCCCGGCCTCGGCTCGTTCGACCTGACCGGGTTCCTGAGCCAGGTCCTGGCCACCGGCTACGACGGCCCGCTCTCACTCGAGGTGTTCAACGACGTCTACCGGCAAGCCGATCCCCGGCACGCCGCCATCGACGGGATGCGGTCGTTGCTCGCCCTGCAGGAGTCGGTCAGCGTCGGCGGCCCACCCGTCGCGCGGCGCCGGCTGCGATCACCCGGCCTGGCCCCCGCGCCGCGTCTCGGCGGCCACATGTTCACCGAACTCGCCGTCGACGAGGTGTCCGGCCCGGTCGTCGCCCGTACCCTGACCGCTCTGGGTTTCGCCCGGACCGGGTCGCACCGCTCCAAGCCGGTGCAGTTGTGGCAGCAGGGCGCTGCCCGGATCCTGCTCAACTTCGCGTCGCAGCGGACGGTCGCGCCCGGCACGGCGGCCATCTGCGCCCTCGGGCTGGAAAGCAGCGATCCCGCGGGTTCGGCCGAGCGTGCGGACCGGCTGCTCGCTCCGGTGCTGCCTCGCGTGCGTCAACCGGAGGAGGCCGACCTCAGTTCGGTGGCCGCTCCCGACGGGACTGCTGTCTTCTTCTGCCGGCCGGGCGTGGACGGCAACGGCTGGCTGGCCGACTTCGAGGCCACCGACGCCGAGACGTGCACCGGGGGCCTGGTGACCGCGACCGATCACATCGCTCTCACCGAGCCGGTGGACGACTTCGACCAGGTCACCCTCTTCTACTGCACGGTTCTGGGCCTGCAGTCGGGCCAGACGATCGAGCTCACCGCACCCTTCGGCCTGCTGCGCAGCCGGTCGGCCACCGACGCCGGGCGCACCGTCCGGATCACGCTCAACACGGCGCCGCTGCGCCGCGGTTCCTGGGCGCCGGCCGTGCCGAGCCCTCAGCACATCGCGTTCGCCAGCGACGACGTGATCGCCGCGGCCAAGGCCATGCGCGAGCTCGGCGCGCCGGTGCTGCGCATCCCGCACAATTATTACGACGACCTCGACGCCCGCCTCGCCCCGGAGCCGGAGCTGCTCGCGACTCTGCGCGAGCACTCGATTCTCTACGACTGCGACGAGGGTGGGGAGTACCTGCACTTCTACACCGAGATGCTGGGCTCGCGGCTGTTCTTCGAGGTAGTGCAACGCATCGGTGACTACGCCGGCTACGGCGCCGCGAGCAGCGCTCCGGTGCGGATGGCCGCGCACCGGCAACGTCGCCTGCGGCGACTCCGGGAGACACCACAGCAGACGTACGGTCGTGTGCACGACTATTCCCTGGCCCACCTGACGGCGTTGAGCCTGTCCCCACCGGAACTGGTCGAGGCCGCCGCGGACGCCGGATACCGGTATGTGGGCCTGCGCCTGACCCGGGTGACACCGGTCGAGCCGCACTATCCGCTGGCCACCGATCCCGCGCTGATGCGCACGACGAAGGTGCGCCTCGCGGCCACCGGGGTCGAGGTCCTCGACATCGAACTGGCCAGGATCGGTCCCGACGAGGACCCGCGGGATTTCCAGCGCTTCCTGGAGGCCGGCGCGGAACTCGGTGCGCGCCACGTCATCGTCCAACTGCCCGATCCGGACCGCAACCGCAAGATCGACCGGTACGCGCAGTTGTGCCAGATGGCCCGCCCGCTCGGCCTGACCATGGATCTGGAGTTCCCCTCGTGGACCGAGACACCGGATCTCACCGAAGCGACCCGGGTGCTGCGGTCGGCGGATCAGCCGAACGCCGGCATCCTGATCGACCTGCTGCACTTCGCCCGCTCCGGCTCCAGCGTGGCCGATCTGCGCGAGCTGCCGGCCGGGTGGTTCCACTTCGCGCACGTCTGTGACGCGCCGCCGGGAGTGCCGCCCACCAGGGAGGAACTCATCCACACCGCGCGGTTCGAACGGCTCTATCCCGGCGAGGGCGGCATCGACGTCGACGGAATTCTGGCGGCTCTGCCGTCCGGCATCCCGTACGCCCTGGAGATCCCCCGCGCGCAGTTGGTGGCGCAGATCGGGGCGAAGGAGCATGCCCGCCTGGCGGTCGCCGCGGCGCGCCGCCGCCTCGACAGCGTGCCGGCGAACCGGACACCGGCCGACGCGGCATAGCCGCACCGGCCGGTGTCAACGCCAGAGGGGAGAGCGGCCGATGGCCGATGCCATGTCGTGGGCCGCGGGCGGCGGTGGGAACGTCGCGGCGACCGGCCGTCTCGACGGCACCGCACCCCTGTCAGGTGTCCTGCGTGAAGGTCGGCAGGATCCACGGCGGCATCGGGCCCTTGTTGCGGCGGCCCTGGCCGGTCTCCTCCCAGGCGTGGGCGAGGATGCCGACACTGCGGCTCAGGACGAACAGTCCCCGGGCCAGCGGCGGCGGGAAGCCCAGCTCGGCGTAGACGACGGCGGTGCAGCCGTCGATGTTGATCGGCACGGGCCGGCTGCGGCCCTCGGCGAGGACGTGCTCGATGGCGTGGGCGGCGCGCAGGTAGGAGCCGTCGACGACGCCACCGGCGACGGCCTGCTCCACCTGAGCGAGCAGTGGGTCGCGGCGGGGGTCGACGGTGTGGAACCTGTGCCCGAAGCCCGGCAGGTACTTCGAGCGGGCCCGCCAGGCGCCGACGGTCGTCTCGGCGGCGATGGCGAGCTCGGCGCCGTCCTGGTGCAGGCGCCGTACGTCGTCCAGCAGGGTCATGCACTGTTCGCCGGCGCCGCCGTGCACGTCGCCCAGCAGGTTGACGCCGGTCGCCACGGCGTTGTTGAGGCCGATTCCGCAGGTCGCCGCCATCCGGGCCACCGCGATGGACGGCGCGTGCGGGCCGTGGTCCACCGAGGAGACCAGCGCCGCCTCGAGCAGTCGCTCCTGACCCGGCGTGGCGGTCTCGCCGCGCAGCATGAGCCAGATGATCCCGGCGAAGCTGATCGAGCCGATCAGGTCCTGGACGGGGTGACCGCGCAGTTCGATGCGGTTGGGTTCGATGCGCGAGACGCTCGTCGCCCACCAGTCGGACACGTCTCGGACGGTCGGTTCGGGCCGGTCCCGGCTCATGGTGCGGTCACCTCGTCCGTGGTGGTCTTGAACTCGTCGTTGTGCTCACCGAGCAGTGGCGGCGGTGCCTGGGGACGCAGGGCCTCGCCGTTGACGAGCACCCCGTTGCCGGTGACCCGCAACGTCCGGTCCGGGTCGCCGGGGAACTCCAGGTCGGTGAAGAAGCCGCGGGCCTTCAGCTGGTCGAGTTCCATCGCCTGCGGGACGGTCAGGATGCGGGCCGCCGGCACGCCGGCCGCCGACAGCGTGCGCTCCCACTCGATGGCCGGGCGTCCGCGCAGCGCTGTGTCGATCGCATCGTTGAGCGCGGACCGGTGGTGTTTGCGCGCCTCGCGGTCGGCGAATCGCTCGTCGGTGAGCAGGTCGGGGCGCTCGATGAGCCGGCAGAGAGTCTCGAACTGCTCCTGCCGATTCGCGGCGATGTTGAGCGGCCCGTCCGCGGCGTGGAAGGTGCCCGAGGGCGCGGCGGTGGCGTTCTGGTCGCCCATCGGCTCCGGGGGGATGCCGCTGACCAGGAAGTTCGACGCGGCCCATCCCATCGCGGACAGGGAGGTCTCCAGCATGGAGACGTCCAGGCACACACCTTTGCCGGTTCTGGCCCGCCCGGCCAGCGAGGCGGCGATCGTCATGGCGGCGACGAGGCCACCGATGGTGTCCGAGACCGGGAAGCCGACCCGTAGCGGGGCGGTCTCCGGTGTGCCGGTGACGCTCATCATGCCGGACAGGCCCTGGATGATCTGGTCGTACGCGGGCGCCTGGCGCATCGGCCCGGTCTGCCCGAACCCGGAGATGGCGCAGTACACCAGGCGCGGGTTGATCCGGTGCAGCACCTCCCAGCCGTACCCGATCCGGCTCAGGACGCCGGCCCGGAAGTTCTCCAGCAGGACGTCGGCGCCGGTGAGCAGGGTCTCGAAGGTCGCCCGGTCGGCGGTGTCCTTGAGGTCGAGTTCGACGGACTTCTTTCCCGCGTTCTGCGCGAGGAAGGACGCGCCGATCGCCGCCCGGTTCAACCCGGGTTCCGGACCCAGCTTGCGGGCCAGATCCCCGTCGCCGGGCCTCTCGATCTTGACGACCTCTGCGCCGAGAAGCATCAGGTGGTAGCTGCAGTACGGGCCGGCCAGGACATTCGTCAGGTCCAGAACCCGGACGCCGTGCAACGGTCGGTCGTAATCCATGAGACGTGCCCCTCGGTCGTCATCGGGCGAGACGCCCGGCATGGCGGTCAGGCGGCGGAGCAGTGCGGCTTTCACTTCCCCGAAACAAACCGCGGAGCCAGCCATTGCCAGGGGTCTCCGCGGCCCGTACGTTACACCTAGTCCACAGGGTGGTCCATATGGACTACCAAGCGGTTCGCTCGGAGGAGTGCCGATGATTGACAGCCCTGGCCGTGCCGTCCCGGAGGACGCGCCGACCACGGTCGGATGCCTGATCGCCGGTGAGTGGGTGAGCGACGGACAGCAGGCGGACCGCGTCGGTCCCTGGACCCGCGCCGTCGTCAGCACTACCCGGCAGGCCACCGATCACGACGTCGAGGCCGCTCTTCGGTATGCACGTCGTGGTGCCAAGGCGGTCGCCCGGATGTCGCCCGCTGCCCGCGCCGGTGTGCTGGAACGGGCCGCCGCCGAGGCGCTGGCCCGGCGCGAGGACATCGCCACGCTGCTCGCCCGGGAACTCGGCAAACCGGTCAAGGACGGCCGCGGCGAGATCGACCGGGTGGCCGACACGTTCGCCGTCTCCGCCGCCGAAGCCCGCCGCATCGGCGGGGAGGTCCTGCCGGTGGCGGGCTGGGACCGCGGTGTGGGCAACACTGCGCTGACCCACCGCGCCCCGGTCGGTGTCGCCCTCGCGATCACCCCGTTCAACGCGCCGGCCAACCTGCTCGCCCACAAGCTCGCCGCCTCGTTCGCCGCCGGCAACACCACGATCGTGAAACCGCCGCCGCAGGCCCCCGCGTCGTCCGCGGCGGTGGTGCGGCTGTTGCTCGACGCCGGGATGCCGCCCGAGGCGGTCCAGGTGCTGCACGGCGGCGGGCCGGTCGGCGCGACCTTGAGCGCCGCGCCTGAGGTCGGGGTCATCAGCTTCACCGGCAGCCCGGAGACGGGTGCCGCGGTGGCCCGGTCGGCCGGCGCCAAACGCCTGGTCATGGAACTCGGCGGCAATGCCGCGACCATCGTCTGCGAGGACGCCGACATCGCCGCGGCCGCCCGGATCTGCGCGGCCACCGGGTACAGCAACTCCGGGCAGAGCTGCATCTCGGTGCAGCGTGTCTACGTGCACCGCAGCCGGTACGACGAATTCCTCGACGCGTTCACCCTCGCGGTCGAGAAGCTTACCGTTGGCGACCCTCTCGACGCGGCCACCGACGTCGGCTCGATGGTCGACGACGACGCGGCCGAACGCGTCGTCTCGTGGGCGCACGAGGCGGCTGCCGCCGGCGCGACCATCACCACCGGCGGCCGCCGAAACGGAGCGACGGTGATCCCGACAGTCGTCGCGTCCCCGCCGCCGGATGCCCGCGTCATCCGCGAGGAGGTGTTCGGCGCCGCCGTGGCCGTCCAGCCGTTCGACGACTTCGACGACGTGCTGGCGACCTGCAACGACAGCCGCTACGGCCTGCAGGCCGGACTGTTCACCCACGACGTGCGGCGCATCGTCACCGCGTGGCGCGAGCTCGAGGTCGGCGGACTCATCGTGAACGGGTCCTCGAACTACCGGCTCGATCACATCCCGTTCGGCGGGGTCAAGGACTCCGGCTTCGGCCGCGAGGCACCGCGCTGGATGATCGACGACTACACCGTCGTCAAGACCCTGATGCTGCGCGGCATCTCCCTCTTCGGCGACCAGGAGGACGCCCGATGATCATCGAATCGGACGAGAAGACCGTGACCGCCGCCGAGGCGCTGGTCACCCAGCTCGAGTCGTACGGTGTGGAACACGTCTTCGGCACCTGCGGGCACACCAACATCGCTCTGCTCGACGCGATCGGGCGCAGCAGCATCCGGTTCGTCATCGCCCGCCACGAGCAGGCCGCCGCGCACGCCGCGGACGGCTACGCCCGGGCCACCGGCCGCACCGGCGTCGTGCTGATGCACGTCGGGCCCGGTATGACCAACGGCGTCACCGGCGTGCTCACCGCCGCGCTCGACTCGGTGCCCCTGGTCGCGATCGCCGGTGACATCCCGTCCTACTACCACGGCCGGCACCCGCACCAGGAGATGAACCTGCACGCCGACGCTGACCAGACCGCCGTCTACCGGCCGTTCGTCAAGCGCGCCTGGCAGGTGCACCGGGCCGCCGACCTGGGCCGGTTCACCGAACGCGCCTTCTGGACCGCGGCGTCCGGACGCCCGGGCGCGGTGCTGCTCAGCGTGCCGATGGACCACTTCTCCCGGCCCGTCCCCGCCGAGACTGCCGGCGCCTTCCCGCTCGCCGTCGCGCAGCGCCCGGGCCTGCCCGCCGATGTCGCGGACCGCATCGCCGACATGCTGCTCGCCGCCGACAAACCTCTCGTCTACCTCGGCGGGGGCCTGCGCCGCGGGCCCGGCCTGGACGCGCTGCGCTCCCTGATCGAGCACCTCGACATCCCGGTCGTGCACTCGCTGATGGCCAAGGGGACCCTGCCCGACAGCCACCCGCTGCTGCTCGGCATGCCGGGCTTCTGGGGCCTTGAGATCACCAACGAGTACACCCGGGCGGCCGACGTCGTCCTGGCCCTGGCCACCCGCTTCGCCGAGACCGACGCCAGCTCCTGGGACTCCCGCTACACCTGGCAGTTCCCGCCCGGCAAGCTGATCCAAATCGACATCGACCCCGCCGAGATCGGCCGCAACTACCCGGTCGCCGTCGGTGCGGTCGCCGACGTCACCCACGCCGTGCAGGCGATCGACACCGCCGTGCGCGCCCGCCATCCGCAACCCCGGCGCCGCGACGGGCTGCGAGAGACCATCACCGCGACCCGGCGCACCCTGTTCACCGACAGCCGTGAACGCGGCACCAGCGACAACTTCCCGCTGCGTCCGGAACGCATCCTCACCGACCTGCGGGCGATCCTGCCCGCCGACGCGGTCCTGGTCACCGATGTCGGCTGGAACAAGAACGGGGTCGCCCAGTGCTACGAACTGCCGGCGGAAGGGCGGTTCATCACGCCGGGTGGCGCTTCGACGATGGGCTTCGGCCCCGCGGCGGCGGTCGGCGTCCAGATCGCCCAACCCGACCGCACCGTGGTCGCCCTGATCGGTGACGGCGGCATGAGCGCCCAGCTCCCGGCCCTGCCGATGGCCGTGGAACAGGGCGCCCCGGTCATCTTCGTCGTGATGAACAACCAGTCCCACGGCACCATCAGTGACCTGCAGGCCGCCAACTTCGGACAGAGCTACGGCTGCGATTTCACCGGACCGGACGGCAAGCCGTACAGCCCGGACTTCGCCGCGCTCGGCCGCGCCTGCGGCGCCGACGGCTATGCACTGGCCAGCGCCGGCGACCTCGGCGACGCGCTGCGTGCCGCCCTGGCCGCTCGCCGACCGGCGGTCATCGACGTGCCGATGGTCAATGAACCGGTGCCGACTCCGGGGCACTGGAACATCAAGGACATCTACCAGGGCATCTTCGAGTGACCCGAGGTGTCGGCGCCGGCCGCCGGCACCAGAAGGCGAGGCCGTCAGTGGCGGAGCGGTTGTTCATCCTCAACGGTCCCAATCTCAACATGCTCGGCCGGCGCGAACCGCACCTGTACGGCCGGGTGACGTTGCCCGCCATCGAGAAGAGATGCGGGGCGGTCGCCGAGGAACTCGGCTTCGACCTGTTCTTCGCTCAGTCCAACGCCGAAGGACAGCTCATCGACTGGGTTCACCAGGCATACGATCAGGCGGCGCCGGTCATCATCAACCCGGCGGGCCTGTCCACCCGCTCCGTCGCCCTCTATGACGCGCTGCGGATGCTCGACCGCCCGATCGTCGAGGTGCACCTGACCAACGTGCTCGGCCGGGAGCCGCTCTACCGGGACCTGCTGACCGCGGCCACCGCGTGGGGATTCCTGGCGGGTTTCGGCGCGGAAGTCTACGAGATGGCGATGCGCGGCCTCGCCGCCCACTTGTCGGGGGGCGGCGAGGCGTGCGGATAGGCATCGTCGGCTGCGGCCGGATCGCCCGCAACCACGTGGACGCCCTGCGCGGTGTCGAGGGCGTCCACGTGGCCGCGGTGGCCGACATCGACCCGGGGCGGGCCCGGGCGTTCGCCGCGGAACACGGCATCGATCGATCCTTCGGCGATCTGGAGCAGATGCTTGCCGCCGGCCTCGACGCGGTCACCATCTGCACCCCGCACGCGGAACACGAGGCCGGGGTGCTTGCCGCCGCCCGCCACGGCACCCACGTGCTCTGCGAGAAACCCATGGCCCTGCGGGTTGAGCAGGGTGAGCGGATGATCGCCGCCACTGCGGCCGCCGGGGTGAAGTTCGGGGTCCTCTTCCAGCGCCGGTTCTGGCCGGCGGCAGCGCGCATCCGTGCGGCGATCGGCGATGGGCGCATGGGCCTGCCGATCTGCGGCGCCGTGGTCGCCCGCCTCAACCGGGGAGCGGACTACTACCGGGCCGAGCCGTGGCGCGGTCGCCGGGCGACGGAGGGCGGCGGGGTCCTGATGACCCAGGTGATCCACCACATCGACCTGCTCCAGTGGTTCATGGGTCCCGCCAGGCGGGTGACCGGCCGGTGCGCGACCCTCGCTCACCAGGACGTCATCGAGGTCGAGGACACCGCCGCCGCGCTCATCGAGTTCGCCTCCGGCGCCGTCGCCACGGTGCAGGCCGGCACCACATTCCAGCCCGGGCTCGGCGTGCAGGTGTGGGTCAGCGACGCCCGGGGTCGTACGGCGAGCGTGATGGAGTTTCCCGAGGGCGTCGGCTTCACCGACGTGCGGACCCTGCCCGGTGAGGAGGCGTTCGCCACCGGGTACGCCGCCGGCCGTCCGTTCGACCTCGCTCTGGCCGAGATCCACGACCACCTCGCGCCGTACCACGCCCAGCAGATCGCCGACTTCGTCGCGGCGCTGCGGGAGGACCGTGAGCCGGCCGTGACCGGTCGCGACGCGCTGCGATCGCTGGCGATCGTCGAGGCGGTCTACGAGTCGTCACGGACCGGCTCGGCCGTGGAACTGCCGTCGTGACAGCGGGGGAGCGGTCAGCCTCCGCTGCCGAAGGGCCGATCGAAACCCCGGTCGGCCATCTGCGAGGCGATCTGCCGCAGGTCGGCGGCGAACGCGGTGACCTGCTCGGGGGTGAAGCGGACGGTCGGCCCGCTGAGCGCCAGCGCGGCGACGACACTGCCGGACTGCCCGAGAATCGGAACGGCCACGGCCGACAGGCCGGCCTCGCGCTCGCCGTGACTCTCGCCGTACCCCTTGGTGGCCGTCTCGTCGATCCACTCGCGCATCGTCGCCGCGTGCTGCGGGCCGTGCGGCGACTGCCTGGCGATCCGCTCCAGAAGCCCGTCGGAAGCGTCGCGCAACAGCACTTTCGAGGAGGCGCCCGCCCACATCGGCAGCTCGTCGCCGACCTGGACGACATGCCGCAGCGGCTGCGGGCTCTCCTGCTGAGCGACGCACACCCGGTAGATGTCACGGACCACATACATGTTCACGGTCTCGCGCCGGCGCGCGGCGAGCTCGCGCATCTCGCGTTGGGTCTCGGGCGGCAGCTCCCAGCTGCGCCGGGCGAGATGCGCCCACCGCCAGAGTCCGGGTCCCGCCATGTATCCGCTGCCGGTGGCCCAGAGCAGGCCGCTCTGCTCCAGAGTCGACACCAGCCGCAGCACGGTGGTCTTGGCCAGGCCGGTCTCCTCCACGATGGTGCGGACGGAGACGGTGGGCCGGTCATCGGTCAGCAGGCCGAGGATGCCCAGCGCGCGCTGGACGCTTCGGACGCCCTGCTGGTCGGCGGACTCCGCCGCGGACGGCTTGGCCGCGGGATTGCGGGTGGGGGGCGCGTCCACGGTTGTGCACTCTCCTTGTGTCGCCGGAATGGTCCACTGACCATCCTTCCTGCATCGCCACCATTCTCGCTTCCGGGGCTCACCTTTCACCTATCCGTAACGGTCCGGACTCAAGCCCTTGCCAGGAACGAGGGTCGCCCGTACTTTACACGTAGTCCACGCAGTGGTCCATGAGGTCCGAGCAGCGGTCCGCTGGTGGAGCGTCATGAAATGCCCTGTGACATGCCATCCCGAGACCGCACGTCCGATGGTGGCCTGGCCGGATGGCCGAAGTTCAATTCCGGTCACCGCCGTGACGGCACAACCGCGGCACCTCGTGTCGCGACAGACGTACACCTGAGAGCGAGGGCGCATTGTTGACCACCCCGTCCCGCGTCGTCGGCCCGCGCTGCCGGCGGCCGGGCCATGTGCCGGGAGCGATGGCCGATGACAGCTGAACCCGTCGCCACCCCCGACGGCCCGCCGTCTCGCCCCGAGCCGGAACAGCACCCGCGCGAGCCGAGAGTCCTGCGCACCTGGGCGGCGGGGGAGCTGTGGATCGCCTGCCTCGCGCTGACGACGATCTTCATCAGCGTCCTCTGGCAGGTGATCAGCCGCTACGTGCCCGCGCTGAACTGGCCGGGCGTCAGCGAGCTCGCCAACTACTCGCTGATCGTGCTGACCTTCATCATGGTCGGCTACCTGATCGGCAACAACGGCCACATCACCATCCAGGTCATCGACTACCTGGCCAAAGGGCGGGCCTTCGTCGTGGTCAAAGCCGTGTCCGCCGCGGTGACCGGCCTGATCTGCGCGGTGCTCGTCTGGGAGGCCTGGGCGCTGATCCAGGCGTACCCGACCCGGACGACCGCCGCACTGGGCATTCCGATCTGGACGCTCTACGCCATCCCGATGATCGGCTTCATCTCCGGCACCGTACGGGCCTTCGTGCGGGTCTTCACCGCCAACCGCGAGGACGTCCCCTTCGACGCGGCGGAGGCGAGATGATCCTCGAACTGTGGATGGTCGGCGCCATCATCGCCCTGCTGCTGTTCATCCGGGTCCCCGTCGCCCTCGCCTTCATCGGCCCCAGCCTGTGGTACGCGATCGCCGACGGCCGCTCCGTCGGCTTCGCCCTGAAGACCACCTTCGACGGGCTCAACAGCTTCCCGCTGCTCGCCGTCCCGCTGTTCATCCTGGTCGGTGTGCTGGCCAACCGGCTCGGCATCGCCGACCGGCTCTACGAGTTCTGCCTGGCCGCGCTGGGCCGGCTGCGCGGAAACCTGGCGTACGTCAACGTCGGCTCCGCGGTCGGCTTCTCCTGGATGAGCGGCTCCGCGCTCGCCGACGTGGCCGGTCTCGGCAAGATGCAGATCCCGGCGATGGTCAAGGCCGGCTACCCCGCGGGATTCGCCGCCGGGCTCACGGCTTCGTCCTCGCTCATCAGCCCGGTGATGCCGCCGAGCATCCCCGCCGTCATCTACGCGGCGACCGCGACCGTCTCCACCGGCGCCCTGTTCGCCGCGTCCGTCCTACCGGCGTTCGCCATGGCAGCCGGGCTGTGCGTCTACATCCTGCTGTGGACCATGCGCCGCCCGCAGTTCGGCTCGGTGCCGTTCGACCGCAGCCGGTTCATCCGGGCCTCGGTGAACGCCGTCGGCCCGCTGCTGACCCCGGTGATCCTGCTGGGCGGCATCCTCTCCGGCACGTTCACCCCCACCGAGGCGGCCGCCGTCGCCGTCCTCTACATGCTCGTCCTCGGCCTGATATACCGATCCGCGACGCCCCGGCTGCTGCTGCAGGCGCTGCGTGAGACCGCGGTCATCACCGCCGGCATCACCCTGATCCTCGGTGCCGCCGCGCTGCTGGGCCTGCTCCTCACCCGAGCCCACGTCTCCCGCAACATCGCCGAGTACCTCACGGCCGTCACGGAGAGCCCCTGGGTCTTCATGATCCTGGTCAACATCATCCTGCTGATCCTCGGCGCGCTGATCGACGCCACCGCGATCATCCTGGTGACGGTGCCGGTCCTGTTGCCGATCGCCATGGAACTCGGCGTCGATCCCATCTACTTCGGCGTCGTCATGATCATCAACCTGATGATCGGTCTGCTGACCCCACCCGTGGGCAGCGTCCTCTACATCACCAGCTCCGTCATCGGCAAACCGGTCGACGTCGTGTTCCGCGGCATCGCCCCGTTCCTCATCCCCCTGGTCGCCGTGCTGGTCCTGGTCACCGCACTCCCCGGCCTCGTGCTCTGGCTACCCGGCCTCCTCGGATTCTGATCCACCGCCTTGCCATCCCACACCGGGAGGAGAAACGCCATGTACCAACGTCCCGCAGGGTGGCGCCGCATCACCGCGGCGCTCACCCTTCCGATCGCACTCGTTCTCGCCGCCGGGTGCTCCACCTCGGGCAACCCCCCTGCCGCCGAAGGCGAGAACCCCACTCTGACTATCAAGATCGGCAGCTCTCAGCCGGAGAGCCAGCCGAACTTCTACTGCGGCATGAAACTGCTCAAGGAACGTGTCGAGGCCCAGAAACTCGGCCTGACCATCGACATGTTCCCCAACAGCCAGCTCGGCCCGGACGCCGAACGCTACGCCGGGGTGCAGAGCGGTGACATCGACATCGATCTGCAGGGCGGCTCGGCGATGTCCACCGCCTTCCCGCAGATCGGTGTGCTCGACGCGGCCTATGCGTTCAACGACGTCGACCACTTCTTCAAATGGGTCGACCAGAACGGCAAGGAATTCTTCACCGACTTCAACACGGCGACCGACACCACCATCGTCGACGCGTGGTACTTCGGCATGCGCACGTTCACCGCCACCGAGCCGATCCGCAAGCCGGCGGATCTCGCCGGCAAGAAGATCCGCTTCCCGAACACCCCGCAGTTCCTCGCCAACGCCAAGGCGCTCGGCGCCGACGCCGTGGCGATCGCCGTCGAAGAGCTCTACCTGGCCTTGCAGCAGGGCGTCGCCCAGGGCCAGGAGAACCCGGTCGTGGCCACCCACGCCCAGAAGTTCGACGAGATCCTCAAGGTCGCCAGCCTCACCAACCACCAGGTCGGCACCCACTACGTCGTGATGTCGGACAAGACCCTCGACAAGATGAGCCAGCCGCAGAAGGACGCGCTGTTCAAGGCCATCCACGACATCCGCGCCGAGAACCGCAAGTGCGTCGACGACGAGACCGAGAAGGTCCTCGACGGCTGGCGCGGCGACTCCACCCGCACGGTGGTGGAGATCGACCAGGTCGACCGGGAGGCGTTCATCAGCAAGGCGGAAGCCTTCTTCAACACCCACTTCACCGGCGAGAACCTGGAGCTCTACAAGAGCATCCGGGCATCGGCCTGACCGCAGGGCTGGGGCCGGCGATCCGCCGGCCCCACAACCGAACCTGGGAAGAGGTACGGGTGACCAGCCCTCAACAAGCGCAGGTCCTGGTCGGGCTGCTCGGGGCGGGCATCGGGTCCTCGCACGCGCCGCTGCTGCACCAGCGGGAGGCGGACCGACAGGCAATCCGGCTCCTCTACACGATCATCGACTCGGCCTCGTCCCGGCTCACCGCCGACGATCTGCCCGGTCTGCTCCGCTGGGCCCGCACACTGGGCTACCGGGGACTCAACGTCACCTATCCGTTCAAGCAGCAGATCGTCCGGCATCTCGACCAGCTCTCTGCGGAGGCGAGGATTCTCGGGGCGGTCAACACCGTGGTCTTCGCCGACGGTGCCACCTGCGGCTACAACACCGACGCGGTGGGCTTCGCCCGTAACTTCGAACGCAACTTCCGGGCCGAGCCCAGGAACGCGGTGGTGCAACTGGGCGCCGGGGGAGCCGGATCCGCGGTCGCGCATGCCATGTTGACGCTGGGCGCACGCCGGCTCACCCTCGTTGACGTCGACGCGTCCAGAGCACACCGGCTGGCCGGCCTGCTCGCCGGGGAATTCGGCGCCGACCGCATCGCGGTCGGCGCCCACGCGGACCTGACCAGGCTGCTCGCGGGTGCCGACGGACTCATCAACACCACTCCGGTCGGCATGGCGCACCATCCCGGCTTACCCGTCTCGCACAGTGACCTGCGCAGGGACATGTGGGTGGCCGACATCGTCTACCGGCCCACCGACACGGCCCTGCTCCAGGCGGCACGCGCGACCGGCGCCGTGACCTTGCACGGCGCCGGGATGAGCGTCTACCAGGCGGTTGCCGCGTTCGAGCTCTTCACCGGGGCTCCCGCGGACGCGGAGGCGATGCTCGCGGACTCCGAGGAGTTGCTGCGGTCCGGCCGCTGACCCCGGCGCTGTCGTGCGGCGTTTCGGATCAGAGCCGCTTCGCGTCCCGGGGGTGCCGGAACGCGGAGCGGCTGTAGTAGCGGACGACGTTGCCGTCGCGGTCGACCTCGCTGCTGTAGTGCCTGAGGAAGTTCCACAACAGGGGGGACTCCTCGGGCATGGTGTTGTGCGAGCGGTAGAGGTTCTTGGTCAGTTTCAGGACGGGGATCGCGGTGTCGTCGTCGTGCCAGGTCCAGGTCTGGAAGCGGTCCTGCCAGCCGTGGCGTCTGCCGGCGACGGTGTCCACGTCGGCGAGGGTGAGCCCGTGGGTGACCAGGTGGTACCGCGCCCAGCTGTCGAGCGAGTTCTGCGTGTCGTCCCAGAGGTCACCGGCGAGGAAGCCGAGGTCGCCGTACCCGTAGATCTGGTAGTTGGGGATCGGCCGGCCGCTGGCCGGGACCTGGACGCCGTCGATGCCGACCGTGCCGGCGGCGTCCGGGGCGGTGGTGAACGAGGTCGAGGCCACCGCGGCGAAGTACTCCGGGTAGGCGATCGCGAAGTTCTGGGTCACCGCGCTCCCGGCGGACTGCCCGCTGGAGTAGAACCTCGTCGGGTCGACGCCGAACTCGTCGGTGATCAGGTCGCGCAGCTGCCGGTAGAAGGTGTTCGAGTCGCGGTGGCTGACCGACACGGAGCTGGCGCTGTACTGCTCGCCGACGACGACCAGGACGCACCCCTCGCGTTCGGCGACCTTCCACCACTGGGCGGCGTCGAAGAACACCTTGGCGGTCTGGGTGTTGCCGGGCCAGACGAACACGACCGGCGCCCGGTCACGCCACAGCCGGCGGGCGGAGCGGGGAACGTGGACGAGGTATTCGCGAAGGAAGCCCTCGACCATCATGGTGCGTACCTGGACGCCCAGCTTCGCGTAGTCGGCGCGCTCGAAGAGCTGGTTGCCGTACGCGAAGAAGTTCTCGTACCGGGTGTACCGGGTCAGGAAGTCCACGATGCGGTGCGTGGCCGCCGGGCGGTGCTGCACGGCCACCTGGGAGATGGGTCCGGCGTAGGACGTCATCCACCGGCGGGAGCCGTGGCGTTGCGGGTACACCGTGCCGAGGGTCCGGTCCTGCCGGGCACGGCGTTCGGTGTCGTTGGCCCGTTTCCAGTAGGACAGGCTCGCGTCGATCGAGGTCCGGTCGGGGTGGATGTACCAGGTGGGCAGGACCGTCTCGTCGTACCTGATCAGGTCGAAGCCGTCGGGGAACTCGACCGGGGTGTAGCTGCCCTCGGTCTCGCCGCCGAACTCACGGCCGGCGTACGAGTTCAGGTACGCCTCGTCGAGGCCGGGCGAGTCCACGTACACCTGGCTGATGACGCGCAAGGGGTGCGCGACCGCCCAGGCCTCCAAGGGCGCGGCGCCAAGCCCGTAGCCGACGAGGTAGTGCAGACCGAAGATGGAGAAGTACCGGTTGTTCTGGAAGAACGCCATCGCGGCTTCGACGTAGGCGGCCTCCTGCGCGGCGGTGCCCCAGCCGCCCGGGCCGGGCTCCAGGACGAACAGGCCCTCCTCGCGCCGGTCGGCGATGCCGGCCCAGGCTGCTCGCCGGAGGAACTCGCCCGTCTCGACGCCGCCGGGAACGGCGATCACCGTGTAGTAGGAGCGGATGGGTGTCTCGGGGGAGATGTACACCTTCGCCGTACGGGTCGTGCCCGCGACGTCGAAGGACTTCGTCCAGTAGCCGGTCATCTCCCGAGGTAGCTTGCTGGCGCGGGAGTAGTCGTACGCCGGGAACGGACGGCCGTCCAGCGGTTGCGGTTCACCGAGCTCATCCGGGATCCGCCCGGCCGGGCGCGCGGCGGCGGCCGGCCGGGCGGTGGCCTGGCCCGCCAGAGTCGCGGTCACCGCGATGGCGGCGGTTCCCTGGAGCAGGCGGCGCCGATCGATCGTACTCATGACGATGGTCCTCTCGCCGGTGATGGCGTGTGGGGCTTGGGGACCGGGCCCGGCGCGGCGGCGTTGCCGCGCCGGGCCCGGTGGCCGGTTCCTACTTGCGGACCCGCACCGTCGCCGTCGACGTGAGCTGCTTCTGGTCCCCCTCGGACCAGAAGTTCGCCACCAGCGTCAGCGGCACCGCGTCACCTTCCGGCACGTTGTTGTCGAGGTCGGCCTTGTCGAACGTCACGATCAAGGTGCGGCCGATCGCCGTCGCGTGCCTGGCCTTGACGGGTGACCGCGACAGCGGCGTCCGCAGCTGGACGTCGCCGTCGAGCCGGTAGCCGGCCGGCAGGCGCAGCGTCGCCGTGACCACGCCGCGGACCGCGGTGAAGATCCCGGTCCGGGAGCCGAGGTCGATGGTCGAGGGTACGAACCGCGACGCACCCGGCAGCTCCTGCGGTACCGCGTACACCTCGATCTTGCCGGTCGGCCGCGGGTCGGTGCAGTCGTTGAAGTAGTACTCACCGGCCCGGTCGAACGTGAACTCGGAGCGCTCCCCGGGGTTCAGCCGGGGATTGAAGAGCCCCTCGAAGAACTGGGTCGCGCAGTGCGGCCGCTGGTTGGGGAAGTTCGGGAAGGTCTCCGCTCCGGGGTTGAGGAAGGTCACGGTGGTACCGACCGGCACTCGCAGATGCGTCGGGTTCATGCCGGCCTGCGAGGTGCTGTCCCGCGCCGCGGCGGTGTCCGTCGTGCGGTCCTGACGGCCCAGGTAGACGGTGTTGTTCACCGTCGCTCCCTCGACCGGGCCGCCCTGGACGGGCCGGCGGATCGTCAGCGGAGCGGTGTCCGGCCCCTCCTGGCTGCCCGACTCGGTGGTGTAGGTGCCACCAAGCTTGAACGCCCACAGCGAGTCGCCCTGCGTCACCGACCCGCCGTACGGGTTCGTGGACCCGGCGGCGAGGACGGCGACGTACTGCTCGCCGTCGACCGTGTAGGTGATCGGGGCGCCGGCGATGCCCGACCCGGTCTGGAACTGCCACAGGACGTCGCCGTCGCGGGCGTCCATCGCCAGCAGGCGTCCGTCGATCTGCCCGGCGAACAGCAGGTCGGTCGCGGTCGTCAGCGGACCCTGGCCGTGCGACATGTCGGTGCCGAGGTGGTTGCGCCACCTCACCTTGCCGGTCGAGGCGTCGTAGGCGAGGATGCCGCCGGTCTGGTACTGGCCGATCGCCCGCTGGCCGTTGGCCGCGGCGCCGTTCCAGTGCGCCACCGGGTTGGCGCCGTAGGGGAAGTAGACCAGGTTCGTGCTGTGGCTGTAGGAGTTGTTCGACCAGTCGCCACCGCCGTTCTGGCTGGTGGTCGACAGGATCGGCAGGTCCCACTGCGGGTCGTACATGCAGCCGCGCCGGTGGTCCGAGGAGCCCTGCGGGTACGTCAGGAACGGCTGGTCCGCCTTGACGTAGCTGTCCGGGTTGAAGACCAGGTTGCCGTCCGCATCGGCCTGGTAGCCGTTGTAGTTCGGCACCGCCCGCCACGGGTCACCCGGAACGTTGCGCGGGTCCAGCTTCTGCCAGACGACGCATTCGGGCAGCAGGCGTTCCTTCGGGAAGGGCTGGGTCTCGGCGTTGAGCTGCCGGGAGTCCACGATCATCGGCTTGTCGGCGACCGGGAGCACCGGCTTGCCGTTGGTCCGGTCGAGCACGAACTGGTGCCCCGACTTGCTGCCGTAGAACACCACCTTGCGCTTCTGGCCGTTGACCTTGATGTCGGCCAGGGTCGGCGGGTGGACGTTGTCCATGTCCCACACGTCGTGCCGGATCGACTGGTAGTGCCACTTGTAGGCGCCGGTCTTCATGTCGACCGCCACCATGGTGGTGGAGAACAGGTTGTCGCCCGGGCGCAGGGAGCCGTCCTGCGAGCTGCGGCAGCTGCGCGGGTTGCCGAAGGTCATGTAGTAGTAGCCGAGGCCGGGATCGACCGAGCCGTGCATCCACGGTGTCGCGCCGCCCTCGAGGTTGCACTCGGTGCCGTCGGGCAGCACGGGTCCCCAGGTGGCGCCGGCGTCGACGGAGTTGCCGTTGACGTCGGTGTAGACGGTGCCACGGTCGGGTCCGCCGAAGACGTGCCACAGGTAGCCGCCGTCGCTGGCGCGGACCGCGACGACCGCGGCGCGGTTGCCGTTGGCGGCGTGGGCGTAGACCACGCCGTCGTGGTAGACGGTCGCGACCCGGTCGAGGTTGCCCAGGTCGACGCCGGCCTGGACCGCCGGTTGCACGACCCAGGCCTGCTCACCGGTCTCCTGGTCGAGGGCGACGATGCGGTCGCCGTCGGCGAGGGTGTAGACCTTGCCCTCGCCGATGGAGACACCGCGCCGGGTGTCCGCCGTCGCGAAGCCCTCCGGCGCCCACTTCCACTTGGGCGCACCGGTCTTGCCGTCGACGGCGATCACTTCACCGCCGGGGGTGTCGAGGTAGATGACGCCGTCGACGACGATGGGCGTGGTCTGCTGGCCGACGTCGTCGCTGGCCGGCGCGACCGACGAGAGGTGTGTGCGCCAGACCGGGCCGAGCTTGTCGAGGTTGCGCTGGGAGATCTGCTTCAGCCCCGAGTAGTGCTGGTTCGCGAGGTTGCCGCCGACGGTCGGCATGTCGGCGCCGGTCGGCTCCAGGCCTGGCGGTTCCCCTCGCCCGGCGCCGGCGCCGGCACCGGGGCCCTGAGCGACGGCGGCCGACGGCCCGACGGCGACAGCGACGGCGAACAGGATCGGTGCGAGTATGCGTGGCTTCATCGATGTGCCTTCCCTGGTGCTACTTGCGCTTGGCCGGGGTGCAGAACGGTTCGAGGCCCATGGCGGACTTGATGCCGTGCTCGAGGTGCGCCTGGAACTCGGCCGCGCCGGGGAAGGTGGAGTTCTCCTGGAAGGCCGCCCCCTCGTGCCCGAGAGTGGTGACCCAGGACCGGCCGCCGTCGTAGTACTGACACCAGGTGACCGGATGGAAGTCACCGTGTCCGGGGTGCGAGCCCTCTCCGCCGGCGCCGTCGGCCAGGGTCCGCTCGTCGACAGTGGCGAGGAAGTTCACGTCGGTCGGGAACGGGACGAGGTTGTACCACTCGTCGGAGAACCCCCAACGCCGCGGAAGGCCCTTGGTCGAGGCGTCCCGGTTGTTGACGACCACGACGTCACCCGGCTGGCTGCGTCCGTGGTTGTAGTAGTTGGCGTTGCCGAGCAGGCCTTCGTACCACTGCCAGCCGTACTCCGTGCCGAAGGCGTTGTGGACGCCGACGAAGCCGCCACCGCCCTGGATGTACTTGCGCAATGACTCCCGGGCCCAGTCGAGGCGGGTGCCGCCGGTCGCGCCGCGCGCGTGGTTCCACAGGGTGTCCCGGGTGGGGCTCATGAAGATGACAGCCTTGTAGCTGGAGTTCAGCCGCTCCATCGCCTGGACGTCCTCGGTGACGTGCACCTCGATGCCGTCGGCCTCGAGGATTCTGACCAGCCCGGCCTGCGCCACGTTGGAGCTGTCCAGGGGGCGCGGCCAGGCCGCCGGGTTGCTGTGGTCGCGCGTGATCACGTACGGGCGGGGGAGTGCCGCGCCTTGGACGCTCGGGTTGTCGGGATCCAGGACCCGGCCGAGGTTCGCGTGCCGCGGGCCCGCCGTACGGGAGTACACCAGCACCTTGTTGTCGCGCTCGGTACCCCAGTCGCTGTAGCAGTCCGGGTCAACTCCGCGGCACACGCCGTACACCGGGTCGATGCGGTCCGGCCTTCCTTGGTCCCCTTTCGTCGATCCCGCGATCGCGAGAGCCGAGGCGGGCGCGAGGAGCGCGAGCGCCGCTAGGGGCACCACCGTCTTGAGCCAATTGTTGTTCACGCTGGGAGTTCCCGTCTGGAGGTGGATTCCAGTTGCATGCGATCCCGTCCCCTCATCGATGCCACACCCCGATCGATACGCGTGGTGACGGTCGTGTCGCGTCAGGCTGACCGATGGTCCGCCTAGTGGTTTCGATGTACCGCTGGACAGACCATAGTGGCGAGTGGTTCGTATCACAAGGCATGGCGGGGAGCCCTTCGGCATCGAAGTCATTCGCTGCGTCAGCCTTGGCGGCGCCCATCGGAGGTCGTGCCGTCTCCGGCTGCCGCGTCGCCGGGTCGGGGATGCCGGGCGGCGGGCGGTGGCAGCGCCGGCCCTTTCCCGTGTCGCCTCCGTCGGCTATAACTAACCATCCAGTACATTATTTCGGATCGAACGGACCGCCAGATGGGCCAACATGATCGACGGTCACCCACGTCGTACAGGAAGGCGAAGAGCCGTGCTCCTCGGTGAACCCGACTCTGCGGCCGGTCGTCTCCCGGCCGGTCCGGCCCTGCCGCGAAACGGCGTCTGATCCCGGCATGGAAGCGCCCGGCGACGGATTACCGATGTGGACCGCCGCACCGTTCCCCATCCTGCTTGCCGCGGTCGCTCTGCTCGAAGTGTTCGCCGCCGACTGGTGGAGCCGTCTGGGCAGCAAGGCTCTGGTCGTCGGCATGCTCGCCGTGCCCGCCGCGGTTCAGCTGCTGGTCTCCGGGAGCGCCGAAGCGTTCACACACTCCGTTGCCGAGTACATGTCTTTCATGGCGCTGCTCACCGCCCTGTTCGTCATCTCCGGCGGCATCGAGGTGCGCGGCTCGCTCGCCGGCACACCGCTCGCGAACGCCGGCATGCTCGCGGTCGGCGCCGTGCTGGCCAACGTCGTCGGGACCACCGGCGCAGCCATGCTGCTCATCCGCCCGTTGCTGCGGGCCAACGCCCGCCGCGGCTCACGCGCCCACCTCGTCGTCTTCTTCATCCTCATCGTCGCCAACGCCGGCGGACTGCTCACCCCGATCGGTGACCCCCCGCTCTATCTCGGCTTCCTCAAGGGTGTGCCGTTCGAGTGGACCTTCCGTCTCTGGGCGCCGTGGCTGTTCGTCAACGGCACCCTCATCGTCATCTTCAACTTCGTTGACCAGTTCCTCGTCAACCGCGAGGAACGGCGCGACCGCCACACCGGCCTGATGGATGAACTCATCGTCCACCAGCCCTTGCGCATCGTCGGCCGCCGAAACATGCTGCTGCTTGCCGCAGTCGTCCTGGTCCTGCTCGCGAAGGGCGCTCTCGTGCTGCCGTTCGGTGTGCCGGAGTCGACACTGCTGGCGCTCGCCTACGTGTCCTACCGGATCACGCCCGGCGCGATCCACGAGGCCAACCACTTCGGGTTCGGCCCGATCGCGTCGGTCGCGGTGATCTTTGCCGGGGTGTTCGTCACCATGACGCAGCCGCTGCTCATCCTGAACACCCGGGCGGCCCAGATCGGGCTGGAAGAACCATGGCAGTACTTCTGGGCGTCCGGTGCCCTGTCATCGATGCTGGACAACGCGCCGACGTACCTCGCCTTCACGTCGGTCGCCGCCGGCCAGCTGGGGATCAGCGTCGACGATCCGACCTATCTCGCCTCCCTGGTGACCGTCCCGGCCGGCAACGATCTGCTGTTCGCGATCGCCTGCGGTGCGGTGATGATGGGATCCCTGACCTACATCGGCAACGGCCCGAACCTGATGGTCAAGGAGGTCGCGGAACACCGGGGCGTGCGGATGCCGCACTTCTTCGCCTACGCCATGATCGCGATGCTGATCATGCTGCCGGTGCTGGCAGCCACGACATTCCTGTTCTTCCTACCGGCGGACGGCTGACGAGGCGGCCGCCTGCTGGCCGCACATCCGGCGGACCGCTCCTGACCACACGCGACATCAACGCCGGGTACGGTCCGGACGGGCCGCAAGGTCGCCCCGCCCCGGTGCCGGTCGCGTGAATCGGGACCTATGGCTTCCAGGCGATCGGCCGGACCACTCCGGCGGCGTTGCTCGCGTTCGCGACCAGCAGGCCCGCCTCGGTCAACTCGACCACCGAGATCACCTTCCACCCGGCCGGGGTGGTCAGCGGGGTCCGTACCCCGTCGTCCCACAGCGACACGCGGCTGATGCCGTCGTCGTGGCGGGTGAGGATCGCCATCCGGCCGCCACTGGCGACGGCCACGCCGGTGGCGGAGAGCTCACCGGCCGCCAGCGGAACGACGGTCAGGGTGCCCCCCGCGTCCCAGTACGCCGCCTGCTTGCCGTTGCTGTCGATCAGGTGCCCGGCGACGCCGCCGTCGGGTGCGAGGGCGCCGACCGATGTCACCGGCGCGCATTCCAGTCCGCCGCGAGGCTGCTGCTGCGTGGTGGCCCGGGCCAGCACGGCGTCGGTGCCGGGTATCCCGTCGGTGTGGCGGACCAGCTCGAACGCGGTCCCGCTCGCGGCCCACACGAATCCGTTGTAGACGACGCTGCCGTTCGCCTGGACCTGTGAGGTGCAGGCCGGGCGCGAGATGGAGGAGCTGGAGATCGGCAGCCGTAGGGTGGCGTCGCCCTTCCACAGCACCGGCCAGAACTGCCGGCCCTGGCCGATGCCGCCGGCCACCCACACCATCGCGGTGCCGTCGCGGCCCAGGGAGCTGACCGAGCGGTAGTCGCCGTTGTCGAGGTCGGGTGTCCCGCCCACCGGTGTGCGCACGCCCGCGCGACTCACCAGCTCTGACGCGCCGGCCAGGGGATTGGCCGGGTCGGTGGTCAGGACCGCCCACGGACCGTTCGCGCCGACCGTGGTGACCGAGCTGTTCGCGTCGCCGAGCAGCGTGGCTGACCGGCCGTCGATCGACCAGCGGGCCGCCCGGGTGGTGCCCAGCGTCACCGATCCGCCGGCCTCGCCCAGGTCGGTGAGACCGGTGATCCGCCCGGACGTCGCTCCGGCGGGCAGGGTGAGCTGCTGGCGCAGCCAGCCCACCCGCGGGATGCCGGCCCAGCGCTGCGGGAACGCCGCGGTGGAGACGGAACCGTCGCCGGCGGTGGTGGTCACCTGTGCATTGCCCGCGATCACGCCCAGTGGCGAGACGTCGACTGCCGTGACGGAGATCTGTTCGCCCGGTCCGGCCGCTGGGGCGGGCAGCAGTTCGCCGCGGACCGCCGTAGTGGCCGCGGCCGGTAAGGCGCCGGCGATGCCGAGCGCGCCGGCCGTGAGCACCGGAACCAGGGCAGCTTGGATGATCCTGCGACGTGCTAAGCCATCGACCATCTTCCATGCCTACCACGCGGTAACAAACCGTGGAAGGGCCCGTCAGGTCGACGTGAGCACCGGTTCGGCGGGAAGCGTATGGGGCAGACGTCGCCCGAACTCGCCCGCCGGCATCGGCCGGGCGAAGTGGAAACCCTGCGCAGACTGATAGCCGTACGCCGCCAGTTCGGAGGCCAGCTCGGCGGTCTCCACGCCCTCGGCGACGATGTCCACGTTCAGCGCGCGGTCGAGCGCCAGCACGGCGGCAGGCATCGCGGTCCCGGTCCGGCCCCGGCCGTGCCCGAGGAAGGAACGGTCGAGTTTGACCTGGTCGACCGGGAGCTCGTGGAGCAGCGTCGGACATCAGAGAGTGCGAGCCCGAGGGCACTTCCCGTCCAAGTCTTGGTATGGCGTGCCGGCGATCTGGCGTATCCTCAGTGACACGGATCGATGTTCTGGGGGCTACTGCGAGAGTTGACAGGCATCTCGACCTCTTGCCGTACGTCCTCCGCCTCGTGAGCGCCTAGCGTGCGGGCACCGATCGTGCTGATCCATGGAGATCCGGGGGCTGCCATGATTCGTCGCCTGCTCGCTCTTCTCGTCCTGGTCGCGGTCGCCGGTGTCGCGCCGCTGAGTAATCCCGGGACCGCCGTCGCGGCCGCTGCCTCCCGCTTGATGATCGTCGGTGACTCGATCACGCAGGGCAGCGCCGGGGACTGGACGTGGCGTCACCGGCTCTTCAAGCATCTGCAGCCGCGCGTCGCGGGGCTCGATCTGGTCGGTCCGCGCACCGACCTGTTCGACAACGTCGCCGGTGTGCACGGCAGTCAGGCGTACGCGGATCCGAGCTTCGACCGTGACCACAACGCGATCTGGGGTAACACCCTGGACGCTTCCGGTGACACCATCGCCGGCCGCACCGCCGCGGCTGCGCCTGACGTGATGCTGGTCCTGCTCGGCATCAACGATCTGACGTTCCTGACTTCGCCGGAGGGCACCGAGGCGAGCCTGCGCCGGTTCATCGCCAACGCCCGGATCGGCAAGGGCGACGTCAAGTTCGTCTTCGGCCGTGTCCTGCCCAAGCGACTGCCCGCCGCCGACACCACGTTCGCGGCCAAGCTGGCCGACTACAACAATCGGCTCACCGCGACCGCCGCTGCGCTGTCCACCGCCACGTCACCGATCGTGGTGGCCAGCACCGACGCCGGTTTCCAGCCTGCCGCCGACACGTGGGACGGCGTACACGCCAACGCGGCCGGCGAGCTGAAGATCGCCGCCGGCTTCGCCGACCGGCTGGCCGCGTCGTACGGCATCGGCGCGGCCTACCCGCGTCCCCTGCCTTCGGTGCCGCTCGGGCCGCGCACCGCACCGGTCCTGTCCGTCGCGGGTGGCAACGGCCAGGCCGTCCTCAGCTGGACCGCATCGCCGGGGGCGACCGGCTACTACGTCTGGACCCGTAACGTGACGGCGGGGGAGAGTATGCACCGGCTGCCGTGGCCGGTGCCGAGCAGCCCGTGGACGGCGTCGATGCTGGTCAACGGCGCCACCTACGAGTTCCAACTGGAGACGACGAAGGGCGACAACACCGGCGTACGGTCCAACGTGGTGCGCGTGACGCCGACCGTCCCGGCGCCCGCCGCCCCATCAGGGTTCACCGTGACGGCCGGCAACGGCGAGGCGACGCTGTCCTGGGCGTCGCCGGCGAATGCAACCGGGGCCTACGTGTGGACCCGCAACGTCACCGCCGGCGAGACGCTGCGCCGCCTGCCGTGGCCGGTAGAGTCGCCGTGGACCGCGTCGATGCTGGTCAACGGCGCCACCTACGAGTTTCAGGTGCAGTCGGTCAGCGGCTTGGTGGACGGCGCCCGGTCACCGGTGCGGTCGGTTCGCCCTACCGGGCCGGCTCCGCTCGCGCCGACCGATCTGACCGTGGCCTCGGGCAACGGCAACGCGACCCTGCGGTGGACGGCGAAACCGAACTCGACCGGGGCGTTCGTGTGGATGCGCAACGTCACCGCCGGCGAGTCGCTGCGCCGGCTGCCCTATCCGGTGCAGTCGCCGTGGACCGCGGCTGGGCTGGTCAACGGCGCGCGGTACGAGTTCAAGGTGCAGTCGGTCAACGGCCTGATCGAGGGCGGTGCGTCAGCCACCGCGCCGGTGACACCACTGGGCCCGGTGCCGCGGCCACCCACGGACCTGCGCGCCACCGCGGGACTGTCCAAGGTCGACCTCCGTTGGTCGGCCACCCCTAACGCCACCGGCTACTACGTCTGGGTGTTCGATGCGCAGAGCGGCAAGCTGTGGGATCGTCTGCCATATCCGGTCGCCGGCACCTCGCTGACCTACCAGCCCGCGATCAACGGGCACACCTATTACTTCATGCTGCAACCGGTGAACGGACTGCAAGAGGCGCCCTGCGTACCCTTCGACTACGTCAAGACCGAGTGTTCGAACCAGGCGTCGGCCCGGCCGGAGGCGCCGTGGAAGACGATCAGCCTGCCCCGGACCGAACAGCAACGGACCGACACGTACTGTGGGCCGACAGCGATGCAGGCGGTGATG
This sequence comes from Actinoplanes sp. NPDC023936, assembly GCF_040639325.1. Taxonomy (NCBI): domain Bacteria; kingdom Bacillati; phylum Actinomycetota; class Actinomycetes; order Micromonosporales; family Micromonosporaceae; genus Actinoplanes; species Actinoplanes sp. NPDC023936. The sequence continues at coordinate 160,286 of NZ_JBEZZR010000013.1, forward strand.
TCCTTCCACAACACGTGGATCCAGCAGGACGACATCGCGCTCGAGGTGTCCACCGGAGTGCTCGGCACGCTTCCGAACAACATGCCGGACGCCACAGCGAGATGGACGCCAGGTCATCCATACCGGGCCACCGCGAACGTCACCAACACAGGCTTGCTCGGCACCGTCGTCAGCGCGATCGACGCACGCACCGGACCGGTCGTGATCCTGGTGCAGGCCGTCCTGCGGCCTTGGTCTACCTCGGACCCGTCGTACCTGGACCTGGTGGCTGCGCACTACCTGGTGATCACCGGATACAAGTACGACGACCTGGACGGAATGGGACCGCAGTACCAGGTGTGGGATCCGGCGCGGGACGCCTACTTCACTATGCGGGCCAACTCCTTCCAGTCGATGTCTTACCCGTTGCCGCAGGAGGGCTATGTGATCGCACCGGCATAATCTGCCCACGACCCGGCCCGCCGCCGAGACGGTCGGCCTCAGGACCTGGTCAAACGTGACTTCACCGCGGCCGCCCCGAACCAGTTGTGGGTCGCGGACCTGACCTACGTGCGCACCAGCGTGGGCTGGGTGTACACCGCGTTCGTCCTCGACGTGTACTCCCTGTCACCGGCATCCCCTGGAACTTCGCCCCCTGCGTATGCGTGTCCCGCGACGAACGCTGGGGCCGCACCTACGAGAGCGCCCCACGCCGCCGCAACGGCTCACCCCCGCCCGCGTCCGGCGAGGATTTCGGCACCTACACCCGCGGACCGGCACACCCACCAGCGCACCGAAACCCTCCCGACCAGGACCCGGACGACCACCTGTCAGCGCTTTCTGTCGCTCAACACGAAACCTGTTGAGCGGCAGGTTGTGTCAGTGGTCGGCGGCAGTCCTGTGAAATCACCGGCTGACAACGACGTGAGAGTGACGACCTCCCACCAGACTCGGTGAGACTTCTCGGCCTGATATCAGCGCTGGATTCTCAACTCCATGTCAGTGCTGGTCTCATCTCTGACGGGTCGGTACGCAAGTTGCCGATCTTCTGTCATGCCTTCGCAGCCGATATATTGGGCATGTGGAAACTCCGGTACGTGAACCCACATTCCTGCTCCTGACCGCCCTGGCCGGTGAGCCGGTGCATGGATACGGCTTGATCGCTGAGGTAGGCCGGCTCTCCGAAGGCCGCATCTCCCTGCGGCCCGGCACCCTGTACGGCGCGCTCGACCGGCTGGTCGATGCCGGCTGGGTGGCCGTCGAGCGTGAGGAGACCGTCGACGGCCGGCTGCGCCGCTATTACCGGCTCACCGAGACCGGCGGCGAGCAGCTCGCCGCCGAGACCGAACGAATGCGTCGCAATGTCGAGGCAGCGACCGCCCGGTTACGGGCCGCCAAGCCAGCACCCCGCCTGAACGGACGACTCGCGTGAACCCGGCAGAACACCCGCATGCCCGCCCCGCAGACCACGCCGAGGACGGCTACGTCATGTCGAAGCTGGAACGCCGCTACACCCGCTGGGCGACCCTGTTCTATCCAGCCCACTACCGGCACGCACGCGGAACGGAACTGGTGGGCACTTACCTGGCTCTGGCCGCGCCCGGCCGACAACGTCCGTCGGCCGCCGACGTCGCGGATCTCGCCGCGGGCGGACTACAACAGCACCTGCGCATCACGAAAGGCCTTCGCCCCGGCTTCGGCATCGCCGGCCTGCTTGCGCTGATGACAGCGACCGCGTTCGCGGCCGGATGGACCATCTTTGATCTGCTGCGACCCACACCGCCCCGGCCCTCGCCTCTCCAGCCTTTCGTGACGCTCGGCGCCGCGGCGTGGGCGGCGTGGCTGCTGGCCGCCGTGGTCTACCTCGCCGCACCAGGCCGAGGTTTCCGCTGGGCGACCGGCGTCGCCGTGCTGACAACTGCGGGCGTCGTACCGGCTGCGATGCTGACCGGACTGCCCCGCCCTCCGCTGTCCGTTCTGCTACCTCAACTCGTGCTCGGTGTCGTCGCGTTTGGCGCCAGCGGCTGGCGATCCTGGTGGGCCCGGGCGATGCCGCTCGCCGCCGGAGCGGCGAGCGTGCCGCTTGCCGTGGACATCGCGACCGTTCCCGACTTCTTCGGCGACTACTACACCGTCGCCGCAGAAGCGCTGCCTTCCGCTGCAGGGCTACTGCTGATCAGCGTGATGCTCCTCGCCCTGGGCTGGGCCGCCCTGCGCGACTACCGCGGCGTCTGGGCCTTGCTGCTCCTGCTCACCCCGATCGGCATGCTCGCGTTGAGCCCGCTTGGCGCGCTGCTCGACGACACCGGCTTCGGCCAGCCCATCATCCCGACATGGCCCTCCATGGTCCTTGCATCCGTACTGGTAGCCGTAGGGGGTCCAGCACTCGTCGTTCTCGTCCTCGCTATCGCCACACGGCGCCAGCCGTCAGCTACGACCAGTCCGTGATCGGCTTCGGCGTCACCCGGCGAGCCGGGCTGACACCAGATGAGAAGACCTACTGACAGGAAGCGAGAAACCCACTGACATCCAGCGGCGAAGTCTCAGCCGACATGTTCGCGCGCCGTACCCATCAGGCCCTCAGATTCGGAGCAGCCCCGTGAGCGGCGCCGGATGAAGCGTCCAGCCGGGTGCTGGAGGTGTACTACCTGCTGATCAAGGACGGCTGGACCCCGTACCCGCCCGAGCCGCGGGCGCCGGGAACGAAAGCCACCAAGCGTTACGTCCGCTGGGTTCGCCAGTGGCCGCACGGCACCGACGTCACCCTCTACCAGGAGCCGGCCGGCTACCTCGCCGCCTCCGGCAAGATCCGCGCCGACGACCCTCGTCGGTTCTCCGTCGACTACGCCGTGCCCGAGCACGACATCGACTACGTCACCACCGAACTCGCCGCCTTCACCGCCCGAGTCACTGAGACCGACCAGGCCACGGGGCGGTAGAGCAACAGCTTCAGCAAGATATGCAGGCGCCGGCTCCGACGTGCCGGCGCCTGCACGCCTTTCCGGTGGCCCCGCTCACCGACCCTGTCCGTTGAGCAGGGCACCGCAGAGTTCGGCGTTATGCGGCCCCGCTGACGCGGGTCGGTCGGTCAGCCGTAGGGCGAAAGCGATGTCCGGGTGCAGCGTGATTCGGTCACGGTGTTCCGCAGTTGGTGGGAGCCGGACGGCCAAATGCCGTTCGACGAGGGCGTGCTCGCCGCGACCGGCGGCACCGTCGCCTTGTGCCCGACCTACGGCCCCGACACCGCGGCGGTGACCCGGTGAGCGCCCCGGCCGGCACCGCGCCGACCCCGGCGCGGCGGGCGGAACTCAACCGGCGCAGCCTCCATCTGGCCTATGCGACCGCCGGCTACAACCTGGTCGAGGGCGTCGTGGCGGTCACCGCCGGGGCGGCCGCGTCGTCGACGGCGCTGCTCGGGTTCGGTCTGGACTCCTTCGTCGAGGTGTCCAGCGCGCTGGTGGTGATCCGGCAGTTCCGCTCCCGGCTGCCGGAGCGCCGCGAGCGGCTCGCGCTGCGACTGATCGCGGTGTCGTTCTTCGCCCTGGCCGCCTGGGTCACCGTCGACGCGGTGCGCTCCCTGCTGGGCGGCGAGCAGGCCGAGACGTCGCTGGTCGGCATCGTTATCGCCGCCGTCTCGGTGGTGGTGGTGATGATGCCGCTGCTGGTCTGGGCGAAGCGGCGCACCGGCCGCGAACTCGGCTCGGCCACCGTGGTCGCCGACTCCATGCAGACCATGCTGTGCACCTACCTGTCGGCCATCGTCCTGGTCGGGCTCCTGGCCAACACCACCCTCGGCTGGTGGTGGGCCGACCCGGCCGCCGCGCTGGTCATCGCCGTCGTCGCCGTCCGCGAAGGCGTCGAGGCGTGGCCCGCGCGGCGCTACTCGTAGCCTGGGCCTGGTCGTCGCCGGCGCAGCAGGCGTCGGTGCAGCCCGGGCCGCACCCGCAGCCGTCGACTTCACCCTCGCTGCCAGCGGTGGGCAGGGCGCAGTCGTCGCACTGCTCCCCACGACCAGTGCGACATGCCGCACGCGCTGACATCAGACGAGAAGACCTACTGGCAGGAAGTGAGAAATCCACTGACATCCAGGCGAGAAGTCTCATGCTGACCAGCCTTCCCAGCAATGGCACACCCCCTAGACGAGTAAGTCCTAACTGAGGTCAGTGGTCGTACGCGATCAATGACCTGGTCACGGGTTGTCCGGTGGCGCGGTTGTGCCAGATCGCGGCGGTCATGGCGAGTAGGCGTTGGGCGATACGGGTGCCGACGCCTTCGATGCTGCGGCCGCCATGGAGTTCGAGGTCGAGTTGACCTTTCAGCGTGTCGTTGACCGATTCTATGAGCTGGCGTACGGGTTTGAGCAGGTGCTCGCCGGGGTGCGGGGTCCGGTTGCGGTATGACGGTCGTAGCAGTCGGGCTCCGCGTTCGGCCAGCCAGCGGTCGAGTTCGGCGGAGACGTAGCCCTTGTCCGCGATGATCAGCTGGCCGGGTCGTGTGGCGAGCAGACTGGGGTCTTCTTCCAGGGCTGCGGCCAGGACCTGCCGGTCGTCGGTCTTCGCGGTGGCCAGGGACCAGGCGATCGGCAGGCCGGACGGGGTGCAGATCAGATGCAGTCGCAGGCCCCAGAAGAACCGTGAGTGTGAGGCGCAGTAGCCATAGCCGGCCCAGCCGGCCAGGTCGGAGCGCTTCGCCGTGGGCCTCGACCGGCCGCATTCGACCGGAGTGGAGTCGGTGACCCAGACGTCGTCGAACCACAGGTCGGTGTCCGCGGCGATCAGCCGGATAGCCTGCTTGAGTAGCGGCAACGCGCCGCGCAGGCGTTTGTTGTAGCCGGACTGCCCGGGTAGGTACGGGAACGCCCCGGGTAGGTGTCGGGGCAGGAATCGCAGCCAGCGGGCCTCCGACCGGATGCCGAGCAGCGCCTGAGCGACCGCCATGGTGAGGAGTTCGGCGTCGGAGAATTTCGGTGGACGCCCGGCCCGGCGGGGTTGCCCGAGCCAGTCGTCGATCTTCACGTAAAGTGCGGTGAGAAGGGTGTTGATGTCTGTCGTCACAAACAGATCATCGACACCCTTCACCTTTGCGCGGGCCAACTACCCAACTCGGCAGTTGTCACGCGTACAGCCCTCCAAGCAGCACACCTGATCGATGAGTTAGGACTTACTCGTCTAGGTGAGGGACGCGCCGTGGTCGCCGCCGGAGCGAGGTCCGGCGGCGACCATGGGCCTGGGTCAGGGTGCCTCGAACCCCGCTATGTGCAGCGAGAACGCCCGGATCGACCCGGTGTCGGTGCCGGCTCGGTCAGCGACCTGGAAGCGCCACGTTCCGTCGGCCGGGGAGAGCCGCAGGGACGACAGCGGCTGGTCCGGCTGCCAGCTTCCGGTGTACGGCGCGTCCGCCGTCACCGCCGTGCGGAACGGTGTGGCCGCCGCGTCGTCGAAGACCGCCTGGCACAGGTTGTTGCCGCCGCCGCCGGAGCGGGAGAACAGCGTCGCGCTGCGGCCGTCCGGTGCGGTCAGTGTGCCGATCAGGTCGCCGGCGAACGTGTGGTCCAGGCCGACCGTCGTGGCGCCGGCGGTGGTGGTGCAGTCGGTGCCGTCGATGGAGAAGGTGAGCGCGGACGCGTACCCTGCTCCGCTGACCTCCACGGTGGCGACCGCGCCGGTGGGGTCGTTGTCCGGGATCGGCACGGGCGGGCCGGTGTACGCGAAGTCGCGCACGGTGGCCGACGGCTGGCCGGTCGGCACGACCACGGTGCTGGTGGTGGGGGAGAGGGCGCCGGCGAAGGTGACCCGTACCCGCAAGGTCACGGGCCGGCCCAGCGGATAGCCGGCGGCGAGCCGCAGGGTGTAGTCGCGGCTCTTCGCCGCGCCCGCGGCGAGGGTGCCGTAGGAGCGGCTGCGTGGCGTCACGGTGGCCCGCGGGTCGTCGGTCTCCACCACCACGGTGACACCTGTCGCGGTGCCGTCGCCGATGTTCGTGACGGGCAGTGTCACGGTGGTCTGCTCGCCGGGCTCCAGAACGGGGTCCTCGACGACGGGTGTGCCCGCCTGGACGAGGGGCTGCGGGGTGGCGCCGGTGTAGCGCAGCAGCCGGTCGGCGCGGATCACGCCGTGGCCGGTGCGGTTGTCGTAGCCGGCCGGGGTGAGGTCGAGCGCGGTCTCGGTGAGCGCGGCCCGGATCTCGGCGTTGCTCAGGCCCGGGTTGCCGGAGAGCGCGAGGGCCGCGATCGCGGCGGCGTGCGGCGCGGCCGCCGAGGTGCCGAAGAACGGCGCGAAGTCGGCGAGCGTGGTGGCCACCCCGTCGGCGGCGGTGATCTGCGGTTTCGCGCGGACCACACCGCCGGTCGCGGTGAAGTTCCCGGGGGTGTACGGGGTGCCGTCGGCGGCGTAGAACATCCGGCGCGGACCGTCGGAGGTGAACGGCTCGGCCCGGGACTGCCGGGTGTGCACGTCCGGGTAGGGCCCGGCCGGGTTCGGCGGGTCGCCGGCTTCCAGGGCGAACGGCAGCGGTTCGTGCGCCGGGGTCGCGGCGACGGCGAACGCCTGCTCGGCGGCGCTGTGCCCGCGCAGCACGCCGGGCGTGGCGAAGCCGGTCAGTCCGTCGGCCGAGTCGGCGAACCGGCCGCGGAACGCGGTGAGCTGCAGGTATCGGTCCGCGCCGGCGTATTTCACGACGGCGAGCCGCTGACCGGTGGTGTTCGCGGTGGCGAGGATCTCGTACGGGTCGTCGTCGCCGTCCTGCACGTCCTGGGAGAACGAGGTGACGTTGCCGGCCGCGTCGAGCAGGTACAGGTCGTAGTCGTTGGCGGAGCTGGCCAGGGCGTCGGCCCACCAGAGGGTCACCACCCGGTTGCGGCTGCCCGCCGAGAGCGGGTTGAACTCCTGCACGCCCGTGCCGGGGTCGAAGTCGTGGGCGTCGCCGGCGAACTTCTCGATGCCCCGGCCGGAGTCGGCGAAGTCGCCCTCCCAGTTGCCGGAGGTGCCGTCGAGGGTGTTGCCCTCGTTGCCGGCCGAGCTGAAGTAGTACGCGCCGTCGGCGGTGACGGCGTTGACCGCCTGCGCGGGCAGCCCGTCCTGGAACGGGCTCTCGTGGTAGTAGACGACGTCGTCCACGATGATGTCGCAGCCGGCGTCGAACCGCAGTGCCCGGATGTTCTCGGCGAAGCTGGCCTCGCTGGTGAACGCCGTGGCGAAACCCAGCCGCGCATTGGGTACGAGGTCGTGCAGGATCTCCAGCATCGCGGTGCCCTCGTCGCCGGAGCCCTCCTGGCCGGCCAGCACGTCGAGGTCGGCCGGCAGGTCGCCGCTGGCCTGGGAGGCGGCGAGCGAGTCCACCCCGTCGGAGAGCGCGCACACCTTCACGCCGGTCCCGGTCACCCGGTGCCGGGTCCGCGCGGTGTCGGCCGCGTGTGTCCGATCTCCTTCGGAGACGACCGAGCCCTGGCCGGCCGCCGCGATCGCCGGGGCGCGCAGCGCTGTCGCGATCCGCTCGGCCTTCGCTTGCTTGGTGTCCGCCGCCGGCGGGGCGGCCGGATCGGTCTGACGCCCGGTGGTCAGGCCGTGTTTCAGGCTCACGCCGGTCACGTCGGACCAGCCGGCGATCGTGGTGAGCGCGGCCAGCGGCGCTTCGGCCAGGACCGTGCCGGTCGCCGCGGAGGGGTGCCGGATGCCGGCGCCGGCCGCCCGCAGCCGGTCGAGCAGGCGGTCGTCGACCCGGTCGGCGCGGATCTCCACCTCGGTGGTGCTCTTCGCGGTGACAGCGACGCCGGTACGCGCGCCGACGGCGGCCTTACCGGCCCGTTCGCGCAGCTCGACGACGAGCCGGCTGTCGAGTTTGCGTTCCGCCGGGGTCAGGGATTTCTTGATCTGCTGGAGTGCGGCGATCTGCGCGTACGCGCGATCCGCCGGATCATCCGGCGCTTGGGCCGAAGCGGCGGATGATCCGAGCGCCACGGTGGTGGCGGTGATCGCGACGATCGTGACGGCGTGCCGGAGCATGGATGTGTTCAATGCCGAGCCCCCCACTGACATCAATAAATCTCGATGTCAGTGGACGCTATCGGCTCGTATCGATATCGGGAAGTCCGATCAGGACACAACCGCCGAGCGTCCCCGGCGAAGATCGCGGCGACCTTGCCCGCCGGGTCCACAACCGTGCCGGTGGGCAGCCGGACCCGTGCCTCGACGGCGTCATGCAGACCGGCCCGCTGAGCCAGGCCCAGGGTTAAACTGCCCGGCATGATTCGGGCAGTCGTTTTCGATGTTGGTGAGTGTCTGGTCAACGAGGCGCGCGAATATGGGACCTGGGCCGACTGGCTTGGAGTGCCTCGGCACACCTTCTCGGCCGCGTTCGGGGCAGTGATCGCTAACGGCCTGGACTATCGCGAAACCTTCCAGGTCTTCCGGCCTGGCTTTGATCTGACGGCGGAGCGTGAGAAGCGCGCGGCTGCCGGCAAGCCGGAGTGGTTCGGCGAAGAGGACCTTTACCTCGATGTGCGGCCAACGCTGTCCGCCCTCCGTAATTCCGGGCTGTGGGTAGGCATCGCCGGCAACCAAACCGTTCGGGCAGGTGGCATCTTGCGTTCGCTCGACCTACCCAGCGACATGATCGCGACGTCCGATGACTGGGGTGTGTCGAAGCCGGACATCGCCTTCTTCACCGCCGTGGCAGGTGCCATGCCGTGCAAGCCGGAAGAGGCGTTGTACGTGGGCGACCGCCTCGACAACGACATCGTTCCGGCCAACGTTGCGGGCTTCAAAACCGCGCTGATCCGCCGGGGGCCGTGGGGCATCATTCAGCAACGCGACCCTCAGGCTGAGCAGGTGCCGACTATGCGCATCGATAGCTTGGCGGAACTACCAGAGAAGGTCGGCGCGTTCAACGCCGCAGCGCGTTGAGCGTCGTGCGCCAACCGTAGAGTCGATCGTCGATTGCCTGGACTTCCTCGGTGTCGGCCCAGGCCTGGAGGTCCTCGCGGACCTTCCGGACGCGCTCCATACCTGTCGCATACCACGTGATCGCGAGCTGGTCGAGGGCCTCGTGCAGGCGGTTGCAGGCTTCTGTGGGCTTGTCGCTGGCGACCTCTACCGCGGCTAGGTCGGCCAGCACCACTGCTCGTTGCTTATTGTCGCCGGCATCCAGATCCTTCAGCGCGGTGCCGAGAGAAATTCGCGCCTGAGAGTGGCGGCCCGCGACGAGCTGGGTGTTGCCCTTGAATGCGGCCAGCCGTGCAGCGGAGAACCACGTGAACCATTCTGGGGATCGGTTCTCGTTGTCGGCCGCGAGCGCGGCCTCAGCCCTGTCGATGACGCTGAGAGCATCGCCAGGGTGACCGCAGAGCGTGTCACACTCGGCTTCGACCGCATCGATCCACGCCACGAACTCGCCGGACGCTGGCCCTCGCCGAGCGTAGGTCCGTGCAGCTCGGAGCCTTTCAGCTGCCTCTGCTCGGTGGTTGGTCCAACCTGGGATGAATGCTGCATGCGCGAGGATCGCCGATCCCAGCAGAGCGTCATCTGCCTCTCCTGCCGCTTGCAACGCGCGAACGTAGGTCGCGTCCGCGTCATCGGGCTGTCGCAGGTCGAAGAACTCGATTCGGCCGGCTAACAGCAGCGACTCGGCCAACGCGGAGGCGACCACACGGCGAGTCACCCCGCTTGTCTCGGTGAGCAGGTGCAGGCCGAGTCGAGTGTGCTCAAGGACGGCGGGGTGGAGGTTCGCGGGTTGCACACTCGAATACATACGACGATGAGCGATCATGATCGCGCTGTAGTCGGCGCCTACAGTCGGCGGTTGAGTGGATCGCGAATCCTGAGGAATCGGTAGCCCTGAAGCGGCTTGCCCTGTCTGAACGGCGGCATTACCGGGGGCCGAGGCGGAGGCAGAAAGGGCCCAGGGCGGCGTGAATCCGAGCTGCTCCACGGGAAGTTGGAGCAGGTGAACAAGGAGCCGCTGATGCTCGGAACGGGGCCACGGCGGTGTATCTGACTCCCATCGCCGAACCTGGCGAACGCTGATCTCGATTTGGCCGAGCCCGATTCTGGGAGCGGCGTGGCTCAAGGCATCCGCGAACGCCTGCTGTGAGGAAAAGCCTGCATGTTGACGTGCGGCTTTAAGGGCGGTGTTTCCTCGTGAGCGGGTTGACATGACCTCTCCCATCACGGCTGAGGTCGACAGCATAGAACGTAAGGACTCATCAGTGTCGTGCGATAAGATCAAATAGCATCTTGCGGAAAAATAAGTCCTCGAAACGTCCTCTGCAGGGCCTTTTAGTAACGCCGCTGTTGCGACATAGTCGGGCCATGCGTAATGACGGGAATGCGCACTACAGGTTGGTCGTCGGGCTGCCAAGCGCAGCCGGGGCGGCACCTGACGAACGTGATGGGCTAGGTCACTGCCTTGGTTGTGGCTCCTCCTGGCGGTGCTGGCGGCACGCGAACGCGATGACGATTTGGCCGGCCCCGCCTCGTCGAGGCTGCTGGAGACCGCCATCGGATACGTGAAGCAGTTCGGCTCGGGGAATTTTGCAATGTCCTGATTCTTCGGACGGACAATTGATCGCCTGACAATCCCTCAGGGGGATCCCGCCATGCGTGAACTATTTTCCGGTGTCGGATTCCGTTGTGGCCTCTCAACCACTGACGGTGTGATCCCATGACACCTGGGCCGAAGGTCCTGGCCCGTTCCACGACGGGGCCGGCTGCACTGGCGGGGGTTACGATCGTGGCGAGCTCACCGCAAACCGTGCTCAACGGAGGCATTCCTGCCACCTACGCCGTGACAGCGGCCTGGGCCGGCTTCACCGACCTGCGCTCGGGGACGCGGTGATGGACGTGTCGCATCTCCCGGATCGCGCCACCTACGACTGCGTGCGCTGCAACCAAGAATGGCCCTGTGAGACGGCCCGCGAGTACTTGAAAGAGTCCACGCCGGACCCGGTGCAACTCGCGATCCGATTGTGGGTCGAGCTCGACGAAGCCGTCCTCGTCCTCAGCCAGCAAGCACCGGCGGCACTATTCCAGAGATTCCTGCGATGGGCCCGTTACGAATGATTACTCAAGGAACGACGACGGCAGCCCTCGAACTCATGGGCGTCAGCGAGATCTGCGCGCGATTCCAGCGCTCTCGCCAGCGTACGCACCAGTTGACCCTGCGACCTGACTTTCCCGCCCCGATCGCCATCATCAAATCCGGCCGAGTCTGGTTGGCCGAAGACGTGGAGAAATGGATCGAAACCTGCCGGCCGGATCTGGCTCAGCCGGAGCGGGCCGGCAGGTTTCCCATTCCAACGACTGTCCGGGCCTCCCCATGAGGGTGCGTATCAGGATGGTTCCTCTTCCGTGGACAGCAGCCGGTCCTCGTCCAGGGCGGACGTCTGCACCACGAGGACGTCGCAGACGGCGTTCTTCACCACGGCGGCCGGCACCGAGCCGAGCAGCTGGCCGTGGCTGGCGCCCAGGCCCCGGTTGCCCACCACGATCAGGTTCGCCGGGTCCGCGCCGACCGCGTCCAGCAGCGCCTGCGCCGGGTCGCCCTCGACCAGCCGCTGGTCGATGTAGCGGGCGCGTTCGCGGGTCAGGCCGGTGACCGACTTCTGCAGCGCGTCGCGGGCGGCGGCGATCCCGTTCAGGTCGCGGTGCGCTCCCTCGGCGGGCTCGGTCGCCGCGCCGCTGCGGTAGGCGGTCACCACCACCAGGCGGGCCTGCGCGGCCTGCGCCACCTCGGCGGCGCGATCCACCGCGTACAGGCTGGTGGGGGTGCCGTCGGAACCGACCACGACCCGGTCGTAGACGGTGATGCTGCGCTTGCCGCCGAGCGGCACGATCGGCGACTCGTCGGCCTCGTCCGGCGGGTTCACCCAGAGCATCGCGATCGCGCCGATGCCCAGGAGCACCCCGGCCAGCATGATCGCGTTGCTGCCCTTGCCGTCCAGCAGGTGCTCGAAGATCCAGCCGAACGTGATCGTCTGGATCAGCATCGGCACCACGATCATCATGTTCAGGATGCCCATGTAGACGCCGGTGCGCTTGGCCGGGACCATGCTGGCCACCATCAGGTACGGGATGCCGACCGCGCTGGCCCAGAAGATGCCCAGGCCGATCATCGGGATCAGCGCGACGTACTGGTTGGTGATGTTGGAGAGCCAGACCAGCGACACCGCGGCCAGCCCGAGCGCGACAGCGTGCACCCGCTTCGCGCCGATCCGCCGGGCGAAGCCGACCAGGAACAGCGCGGACACCATCGTGACGAAGTTGTAGGCGGCGTTCTCCAGGCCGCTCCAGCCGATCGCCTCCTCCCACGCCGGGCCGCCCTCCTGCGGCGTGGTCCCGAAGACGGTCTCGCCGAGGCTGACCGCGACGAACTGCCAGTAGATGAACATCGCGTACCACTGGAACAGGAAGACCACGCCGATCTTGTGCATCGCCACCGGCATGACCCGGACCGCGTCGGCGATCTCGCGTACCGCGTGGTGCAGGCCCTTCGGCGCGGACCGGATCTCGGCGATGTCCTCGTCGGAGGGGACGAGTTCCTTGGTACGGGCCATCGCCGTCAGCACGGTCAGCAGGATGCAGAACGTGCCGATCATGAAGCACACGTACATCCAGTACGGCACGCCGTTGCCGGCCGTCTGCTGGAGCGGCTCCACCTTCTCCAGCACGAACAGCGACAGGTTCGCCAGCACCGCGCCGGCGCCGGTGAACATGCTCTGGGTCAGGAAGCCCCGGGCCAGCTGGGATTTCGGCAGCCGGTCGGAGATGAACGCCCGGTACGGCTCCATCGAGGTGTTGTTGCCGGCGTCGAGCAGCCAGAAGCAGACCACCGCGAGCCACAGGATGCCGACGAACGGGAACAGGAACAGGATGACCGCGCAGAGCAGCGCGCCGGCGGTGATGAACGGCCGTCGCCGGCCCCAGCGCGGGTGCCAGGTCCGGTCGCTGATCGCTCCGATCAGCGGCTGGATGATCAGCCCGGTGACCGGGCCGGCCAGGTTGAGGATCGGCAGCTGCTCGGGCGTGGCGCCGATCAGCAGGAACAGCGGGTTCACCGCGGACTGGGTCAGGCCGAAGCTGAACTGCACCCCGAAGAAGCCGAGGTTCATCATCAGCAGGGCGGGGCCCGTCATCAGCGGCTTGCGTTCGATCTGTCCGCCGTCCGGGGCGACGGTCGAGGCACTGGTCGTGGTGGCCATGCGAGCCCCCTCTCGATTGAGCGGAAGCTAAACCCGCTGTAACACGCTCGCAACTTGTCGTGACGACAAGCGTGAATTCGTGAAAAACCGCGGGGATGGCGTGCTGCCAAGATCTCGACCACGCTGGAGGGATGGGAAGGAGCCGACGGTGAAGCAATGGCGGACCATCGTGGTCGGCGTCGACGGGTCGCCCGGCAGCCGCAAGGCGCTGGCCTGGGCCGCCGCCGAAGCCGCGACGCACGGCACCGAACTGATCGTGCTCAACGTCTGGGAGCACACCCTGCTACCCCCGGCCGGCAGCGTCAGCGTCTCCGAGCGGTACGTGCCGGAGCAGAGCCAGCGCACGGCGGCCGAGCTGCTGCAGGTCATCAAGGAGGAGCTGGGGGAGCAGCCATCGGTGCTGGTGCAGCCGGTGGTCAAGCAGGGCCGCCCGGCGAAGGTGCTGATCGAGGAGTCGGCCGGCGCGGACCTGCTGGTGGTCGGCGAGCGCGGCCACGGCGGGTTCGCCGGGCTGGTGCTCGGCTCGGTCAGCCAGCACGTCGCCGCGTACGCGAAATGTGCCGTCGCCGTGGTCCGCTGATCGCCCACGGCAACGGGCCGGCCGCGTCGCACGCGGCCGGCCCGGAACCTCTGATCGTCAGGCGGAAGCGCCGTCGAGCTGCAGGCGCAGCTTCGCGAGGGCCCTGGTGAGCAGCCGCGACACGTGCATCTGGGAGATGCCGACCTGCTCGGCGATCTGCGTCTGGGTGAGGTTGCCGTAGAAGCGCAGGCTCACGATCTTCTGCTCCCGCTCGTCCAGGGTGGCCAGCGCCGGGCCGAGCGCGATGCGCATCTCGGCGATCGCGAAGCCGTCGTCCTCGCCGCCGAGGGTCTCGCCGAGCTCGGTGCCGTTGTCGGCGATCGGGGTGGAGAGGCTGGTCGAGTTGTACGCCCGCGCGCCCTCCAGGCCCTCGATCACCTCGTCCTCGCTGATGCCCAGGTGCGCGGCGATGTCGGCGACCGTGGGGGAGCGGCCGAGGGTGTGGCTGAGCGTGTTGTTGGCGCCGGTGATCGCCAGGCGCAGCTCCTGCAGCCGCCGGGGCACCCGCACCGACCAGGTACGGTCCCGGAAGTGCCGCTTGAGCTCGCCGACCACGGTCGGGACCGCGAATCCGGCGAAGTCGATGCCCCGCTCCGGCTCGAACCGGTCGATCGCCTTGATCAGGCCGACCACCGCGACCTGGTAGAGGTCGTCACGCGGCTCGCCCCGGTTCGCGTACCGGCTGGAGAGATGCCGGGCCAGCGGCAGCCACGCCTCGATCGCACGGTCGCGCAGCGCGGGCCGGTCGGGGTGACCCGCCGGCAGGGCCGCCATCATGGCAATCAGCTCACTGGCTCCGTCAGTGCTCGTCGTCGAGGTGTCGATCCTGGCGGCGGTGTCAGCGAGGACGGTCATGCGTGCACACTCCTGTGTTTCGTGGCTCGGCTCCGCCACTCGTTGCCCCTCGGCAACCGATTCCAAACACCCGTCCTCCGTACGGAGACATTCCCGTCGCGCGTACGCTGTCGCGAACGTCTCCATTTGCCGACCAGCGTGTTACCGCCCCGGTGTGATGGCATGGGATATGAGGTGCCGGAACGGTCCGGAGCAGCTGAAGGAGGACGCATGCCGTCGCGTACGGATCTCGTCGAAGATCTGATGGCCCGCTTTCCCCACGTGCCGCGAGAAGCGGTGATCAAGGAGGACCTGCTGCGGGGCGGGCTCGCCTTCGACGAGTCGGCACTGACCGACAACGAGAAGGGCGACGTCAAGCCGAAGTCGTACTTCATCTTCTCGTTCGACCACCGCACCCTGCCGGAGCTGGGCGAGGCCGCGCTGCGCCGCCCGCCGGAGGAGATCGTGCTGACCGGCGGGCCCTACGACCTGCGGCGCACGGTCGTGTCCGTCCGGATCAACCCATCGTCGCCGTACCGGGTCAAGCCGGACGCCGACGGCCGCCTCCAGCTGTTCCTCGACGGCACGGCGATCGCCGACGTGGGCCTGCCGCCGATGCCGGACTACTACCGGCACACCCTGGAGAACGGCAAGCAGGTCATGGAGGTCGCCCCGACGATCCAGTGGGGTTACCTCGTCTATCTCACGGTCTTCCGGGTGTGCCAGTACTTCGGCGCCAAGGAGGAGTGCCAGTACTGCGACATCAACCACAACTGGCGCCAGCACAAGGCGGCCGGCCGGCCGTACACCGGGGTGAAGCCGATCGACGAAGTCCTCGAGGCGCTCGCGATCATCGACAAGCACGACGCTCTCAAGACGTCGACCGCGTACACGCTGACCGGCGGCAGCGTCACCTCACAGGTCGGCGGCAAGACCGAAGCCGACTTCTACGGCCAGTACGCCCAGGCGATCGAGGAGCGCTTCCCCGGCCGCTGGATCGGCAAGGTCGTCGCCCAGGCGCTGCCGAAAGCCGACGTGCAGCGGTTCAAGGACTACGGCATCCAGATCTACCACCCGAACTACGAGGTCTGGGACAAGCGGCTGTTCGAGCTCTACTGCCCCGGCAAGGAGCGCTACGTGGGCCGCGAGGAGTGGCACCGCCGCATCCTCGATTCCGCGGAGATCTTCGGGCCGCGCAACGTGATCCCGAACTTCGTGGCCGGCATCGAGATGGCCGAGCCGTTCGGCTTCACCACGGTGAACGAGGCGATCGACTCGACCACCGAGGGCCTGCACTACTTCATGTCGAAGGGCATCACCCCGCGGTTCACCACGTGGTGCCCGGAGCCGACGACGCCGCTGGGCAAGACCAACCCGAACGGCGCGCCGCTGGAGTACCACATCCGGCTGCTGGAGTCCTACCGCGCGACCATGGAGCACTACGGCCTGAGCAGCCCGCCCGGGTACGGTCCGTCGGGCGCCGGTAACGCGGTGTTCTCGGTGAGCTCGTTCATGGACAGCCTCCCGCCGGCACCGCAGGACTGACAGCCAGCATCCGTGTGTTGACTTCGGGCGCGCTGCGCACCTGAAGTCAACACACGGATTCCCGCCGCCGCGCCTACTTCGTCGGGTGACCGGTGATCTTGTTGGCCCAGGCCAGGAACGCCTCCGGGTCGTTGTTGGCGCCGTGGCCCGCGTCCCAGTACATGATCGAGTCGACGGTGTCGCCGAGCGTCGCGAACCCGGCCGCCAGGTTCGACGACACGGTCAGCGACGTGTCGGTGTCACTGGTGCCGAGCCGGAAGAACCAGTTCCTCGCCCGCCCCTCGTGCTTCGCCGTGATGAAGTGCATCGGGTTCATCAGGGTGAGCAGGCCGGCGATGTCCGCGTCGACAGTGGCGTTCGCCTTCGCCGCGCTGTACTCGGTGAAGTGCCGCGCGTCGGTGCTCGCGGTGCCGAACTCCACGTTCTCCCCGGCGCTCAGGTCGAACGCGTCGAACGCCGGCAGGCCCTTCTTGCGGCCGGCCAGGTGGGTGAGGAAGTCGGCGAAGCTGAACGTCGCCTTCCCGCCGGACCACTTGATGAACGGGTTGGCCGCCAGGTAGGTGCTGCGCTCGGAGCTGGAGAGCCCGGCCAGGTAGGACGTCGCGGCCGGCTGCAGGTACTGGTTCAGCAGGTAGGTCTGGTACCGCGCGCCGGTCAGCTTCACCCCGTCGAGACCGGTCAGCCCGAGCGAGTCCTGGTAGTCCTCGAACGTCGCGGCGAGCTCCGCGGAGACGGCGGCGTCGACGGCCTGGCCGTTCGCCGGCAGGCTGCCGTAGAGGAACTCGTAGGCAGGGTCGGCGTTCTCCAGGTCGGTGATCGGGCAGTAGGCGGCCACCCCGAAGATCGCGTCGCTGGCGTCGGCCGCGCCGAGCTCGGTCAGATACGCGCTGTACAGGTCGCTGTCCCCGGACGCGCCGAGCAGCGTCGAGACCGCGCCACCCGCGCTCGTGCCGTCCGAGACGATCCTGTCGGTGTCGCCGGGGAAGACGTCCTTGTTCGATCGCAGGTACCGCACGGCCGCCTTCAGGTCGACGATCACCGCGGGCGCCTTGCCGTAGTACGTGCCGTCCGCGGTGACGTTGTCCCTTCCGCGGGCGCCCACCGAGACCACGACCCAGCCGGCCGCGATCGCCTCGTGGGTGTTCTGCCCGGTGCTGCCCATCCCGGTGGCGAGCGCCCCGCCGTTGCCGGTGTTCCCGCCGGGAGCGCCACCGCCCGGCGCGCCGCTGGGCATGCCCGCGCCGCCCGGCGTGCCGCTGGGCATGCCGGCACCGCCCGGCGCGCCGCCGCCGGGCATGCCGCCGCCCGGGAAGCCGGCGGTCCGCACGAGCGGGTCCTCCGCCGTCTTGGCCGACATGTAGCCACCGACCGGGATCTCGAACAGGATCGGCGCGCCGCTCGCGTCCACCTCCGTCCCGTCGATCCTCACGGGAACGGCCACCGACAGGCTCTGATAGTCGACGTCGACCGGTTTGGCCACATAGGGAATCGTGGAGTACAGCCGGTAGGTGATCTCCTTGTCCCCGGCCGCCGTGCTGATCGTCGCGGTCTTCTCGGTGAACGTGTCCTTGTCGAACGTCAGCGAATACGTGCCGTCCGCCGACGACGAGGAGGACGCGGCCGGGGAGTCCGTCGACGAACACGCCGCCGCCATCGAAACCATGCCCGCCGCGCCGGCCGCCAGCAGTGTCCTGCGCTTCATCCGTTGTGCCTGCCCTTTCCGGTGCAACTGCCGGGAGCCCTCCGGTGAAATTCCCGGGAGCTCTCCGGTGGAAGAGGACAAGCGTGCCGATCCGGACCCCGCGCCGGCGTCGTCTCAGAGTAGAAACCGTGACTACTACCGCAGTGGTATCAGGCCTGCTCCCCGGGCCGGACCAGCCCGCTCTGGTAGCCGATCACCACGAGCTGGGCGCGGTCGCGCACCCCCAGCTTGGTCATCGCCCGGTGCACATGGGTTTTCGCCGTCAGCGGTGACAGCACGAAGTGCTCCGCGATCTGCTCGTTCGACCGGCCGAGCGCCACCAGCCGCAACACCTCCCGTTCCCGCTCGGTCAGCGTTTCCAGCGACGGCGGAACCACCGGGCGCGCCGCGTCGGCGTCGCCGAGGAACCGGTCGATCAAGCCGCGCGTGGCCCGCGGCGTCAGCAGCGCCTCGCCGGCGTGCACGACCCGGATCGCCCGCAGCAGCTCTTCCGGCTCGACGTCCTTGCTGAGGAAGCCGCTGGCCCCGGCCCGCAGCGCGGCGAGCACGTTGTCGTCGGCCTCGAACGTGGTCAGGATGATCACGCGCACCCCGGCGAGCCGGTCGTCGGCGGCGATCCGCCGGGTGGCTTCCAGCCCGTCCATCCCCGGCATCCGGATGTCCATCAGCACCACGTCCGCACCGTCGGCCAGGGTGATCGCCTCTCGCCCGTCGCACGCCTCGCCGACCACCTCCAGGCCGTCGGCCAGGTCGATGATCAGCCGGAACCCGGCGCGGATGAGCGTCTGGTCGTCGGCGAGCAGCACGCGGATCGTCACAGTCGTTCTCCATACCCCCGGGGCGCCGGCAGGGTGGCACGCACCCGGAACCGCCCGCCGTCCGCCGGGCCGACCTGGATCATGCCACCGGCGGCCGCCGCCCGCTCCCGCATCCCGATCAGCCCGAACCCCGTGCCGCCACGGTCCGGATCAGGCCCCGCGCCGGCTCGGGCCGGCCCGCGGCGATCCCGGGCGGGTCCGGCGCGGTCCTGAGCGGCGCGGCCGGCGGCGGGCGGCGGGTGATCCGGCCCTGTCGCGTTGGTGACCTCGATGATCAGGTCGTCGTGCTGCCAGTGCAGCTCGACCCGCACGGGCTCGGCCGGGTGGCCGTGCTTGCGGGCGTTGGTCAGGGCCTCCTGAACGATCCGGTAGGCCGCCAGGTCGGCGCTCGCCGGCAACGGCCGGGACGTGCCGTGCTCGCTGTGCTCGACCCGGACCCCGGCCGCGCTGAAGCTGCCCAGCAGCTCCGTCAGCTGCCCGAGCCCGGGTTGCGGATGGTGGGCCGGATCGGGCTCACCCGGCTGCCGCAGCAGGCCGACGATCGACGTCAGCTCCCGCAGGACGATGCTGGACGCCCGCCGGATGTGGCTCAGCGGCGGACCGGCTGCCTCCGGCTGCCGGGTCAGCGCGTAGGACGCCGCGCCGGACTGCACGTTGATCACCGCGATGTGGTGGGCGACCACGTCGTGCAGCTCCCGCGCGATCCGGACCCGTTCCTCGGCGACCCGCCGGCGCACCTCCTCCTCCCGGCTCTGCTCCGCCCTGCGGGCCCGGTCCTCCACCTCGGCGACGTAGGCCCGGCGGCTGCGGACCGCCTCGCCCGCGGCCACCGCCATCCCGGTCAGCGTGAAGCAGACCAGCGCGAGCGGCGTCCACCACCCGGCGGACCGGTTGCCGGCCACCGACGCCGCCCAGAACAGCACGGCGCAGCCCAGCGCCACGCTCCACGACACGCGCCGCTCATAGCGGATCGCCAGCTGGTAGAGCGCCCAGCCGACCGCGAAGATCAGCGGCGGGATGGCCCAGCCGGCGATCAGATAGCCCACCTCGATCGCCGCCGAGACCACCAGCACCGCGACCGGCGCCCGCCGTGCCAGCGCGACCGCCAGCCCGGCGATGGCCGCGGTCACCAGGTCGGCGCTGAGCGGCACATGGTGCTGCTCGCCGGCCCCGGTCAGCGCGCCGAGCGCCGACAGCCCCGCGACCAGCAGCCCAGCCCCCGCATCCGCCAGCCAGCCCCGCATTGCCATCACGCTACGGGCGTGCGGAGGGGCTGGCATCCGGCACCGGTGGTAAATCCGGGCCGGCCCGCATACCACTGCGGTAGTACTCAGAGCGTGGTCGACGTACCCCACGGCAGGTTCTCCAGGGGCAGGCCGGTGAGGCCGCCGATCAGGGTGCGCGCCGAGTTCTGGCCGAGCTCGCTGAGCATCAGCTCGTGGACCTGGACGAGCCGGGCCGGCCGCACCGCGCGGACGAAATCCGCCGCCTCGCCGAACGTGGTCCACGGACCGCTGGTCGGCAGCAGCAGGGTCTCCACCGCGACGCCGGGCACCGCGTACGAGTCACCGGGGTGGAACACCCGCCCGGCCACGAGATAACCCACGTTGTCCACCGGCGGGATGTCCGGGTGGATCAGCGCGTGCGACTCCCCGTGCACCGTCACCGCGAACCCGCCCGCCTCGATCCGGTCCCCGGCCGTGACCGTGGTCGCCCGCCCGCCGAGCTTCCCGGCGACCTCGGCCGGCCCGTAGACCCGCAGGTCCGGACGCCGGTCCAGCTCAGCGGCGAGGGTATCGGCGTCGAAATGGTCGAAATGCGCGTGCGTCACCAGGACGGCGTCGGCGGTGGCGACCAGCTCCGCCGTGTCCGGGGTGAACGTGCCGGGGTCGACGAGCAGCCGCCGGCCGCCGTCGGTGAACGTGACGCAGGCGTGCGCGTGCTTGATCAGTTCCATGCCCCAGAAAGTACAGCCATGCTGTATAAAAGGAGGCATGACGCCGGACACAGACATCGCCGAGCGGCTCCGGCAGTCGGTCGGCAACCTCGTGCGGGTGGTCCGCGCGCAGGCCGACACGCTCCCGCCGCCGCAGGCTGCCGCGCTCGGCGCCCTGGATCGGGACGGGCCGCAGACCATCGCGCGCCTGGCGGCCGAGCGCGGCGTGAAACACCAGAGCATGAGCCGTACCGTCGCGGAGCTGGAAGCGTCGCAGCTGGTGACCCGCACGCCGAACCCGGACGACCGCCGGGCCGTGCTGATCACGCTGACCGAGGCGGGCGCGGCGCGACTGGGCGCCGACCGCGAGGCCCGGCGCCGCTGGGTGGCCGGCGCGATCGACGCCCGCCTCACCGCCGAGGAGCGCCGCGTCCTGCAGACCGTCCCCGACCTGCTGGACCGCCTGACCGCCGGGCCGTGAGCAACCCGGTGACGCCGGGTCATAGGGTCATCGGCATGCACATCCGGCCGATCCACCAGGGCGACGCGGCTCGCCTCGCGCTCCTGCTCGACCAGCTCGGTTATCCGTCGACCGACCGTGACGTGCGCCAGCGCCTGGACTACTGGCTCGGCGACCGGGCGAGCGCCCTGTTCGGCGCGGACGACGACGGCTCGCTGGTCGGCGTGGCCGCCCTGCACATCACCCCGATCCTGGAGGTGACCGGCAAGTTCGGCCGGCTCGCGGCGCTGGTCGTCGACGAGTCGCACCGGGGGCGCGGCGTGGGCCGGATGCTGATGGACGCGGTGGAGGACCGGGCCCGGGCCGAAGGGTGCCTGTTCGTCGAGGTGACGAGCAGCAGCCATCGAGCGCCCGCACACCATTTCTACGAGAGCCGGGGGTACGAGGACACCCGCGACCACTGGCGCCGATTCATCCTGCGGCTGCCCGCGGCCGGTCCGCAAAAAACCCCGAACGCCTAGTACTGCAACGGCACTCCGAATCGGTATCAAACGAGCTCAGTACCTCACGGGGACCCGCTGATGACTACAGCAAACACTGACTACGAGCGCCTCGCGAAAGATGTGGAAGGCGTTCTCCGCCTCGCAGGGTTCGACTCCCATTCCGCTGAAACGTTGGCAGAGCTGCCAGGTTTCGAAGTCGACATCGACGATGACGGCGTGCTCGTCAATTGGCGAACAGAGCAAGGACTTCGGGATGCCGCGCTAGCCGTGCACCTTGTAGGAGACTCTCAGGATCCTAACCGGAGGATCTATGAGGTTACGGTACGAGAGATGTGCGACCTTGCGATTCGGATCCTCGTCTCCGCTGGCTTCCACGCCGCGCCGGAAGGGGGGTACGCGCCCTTTCATGTGAGAGTCACAGAAGGTAGCGCGAATGAGTTGACCCGGGCGCTTTTCAACGAGGGCCTGAGCTGAGTAATTCAGCCTGAGACGTCGAGCCGCAGCGCGACGCCGGGCGACGGCGGAGGCAGTCGGTGACCATTGCGGTCGCCGGTTCCACGGTGGTCGCACCGAGCCCGGCAGTCGACAGCATCGCCGCGCCGTTCCAGAATTAGTACTGCAACGGCACTTGACCTGAGTGAATAGCCGCGGCGTTTGTAGTGGCCGAGGCGGGCTTGGTGTTGGCGTCGTCGGCGCCAGCGTGACGGTCAGGGCAGGTCGTGACGGCCCAGCAGATCCGCCAGCTCGGCGCCGGTGATCAACGTCAGTGGCTTGCCCTGGGCGAACTCGTACGAGCCGGGACCGAACCCCGACGTGGTGACGAGGATGCCCTTCGTGGCGCCGCGATGCTGGACCACCCCGTAGAGATCGCGGACCACGGTGGGCGCGACCGTCGCCCGATACCGCTTCACCTGAATCACGATCAACCCACCGGTGATCGGGTCGGGGTCGCGGGCCTCGACGTCCACGCCGCCGTCACCGCTGCGGGCGGTGTTCGTCACCTCGAGCCCGCGCACCCGGAACAGCTCCGCCACCAGCTCCTCGAACCGCTCCGGGCTCATCCGGTGCAGATCCTGATCACCGATGTCGTCCGGCGCTCCCGCCGGCGCGTCGCCGAGATCGCGGGCCCGTCGTCCCGGTCGCACCGGCTCCAGCCGCTCCGGCCGTGCCGAGATCTGGGCGCGCAGATGCCGCAGGCACGCCGCCGCGTCGACCTCGGCGAGGTGGACGCCGCTGAGATCCTCCCGGCGGACCATGGCGCTGACCAGGCACTGCTCGGTGTCCGCGCCGGTGGCCGGGTGTCGGCCGGTGACGAATCCGTTGAAGACGACCGAGGCCAGGTGACCGTACTGGTCGGCGCGGAACAGGTCCGAGATCACCCGCAGCGAACTCTGGCAGAGCACGCTCAGGTACAGGTCGGCACGCTGCCGGGCCGGCATCGCTATCCGCTTGTGCTCGTCGCTGCTCTTGACGTACCGGATCCGGACCGCGTCGGGGACGGCGTCCTGGCCGGGCAGCTGCCAGTCGACGATCAGCTGCCGGCTGCCGCCGTCCCAGGCGACCGTGGCGTTGCGGGGGAACCAGGCCGGCCAGCCGGCGCTCTCGTACAGCGTCGCCGTGCAGTACTCCTCGATCGCCTCCGGCTCGCCGGCCTGCAGCCGCTGCGGAAGGGCGTCGACCCAGGCGTTGCGCTGGGCGGCAAGCTGCTGCTGGGCGGCCAGCCAGGCCTGATGCTGACGGTACGCCTCCTCGAGCGCCCGCTGGCGATCGGCCTCCGCGGACTGGGCCGTGCGCCAGTCGTGCTCGAAGTGGGCGCGCGCCCGGGCGACCTGCTCGGCGTGCTCCCGCCGCGCCGTGGGGTTGA
Organism: Actinoplanes sp. NPDC023936; assembly: GCF_040639325.1. NCBI lineage: Bacteria > Bacillati > Actinomycetota > Actinomycetes > Micromonosporales > Micromonosporaceae > Actinoplanes > Actinoplanes sp. NPDC023936. Next base: position 183,699 of record NZ_JBEZZR010000013.1, read on the forward strand.
GTGACTGCAACGCGGGCAGCGGCGCGATCTGGTAGCGCGCCGGATCCGGCATGGGCAGCGGCTGGGCCAGCGCCCCGGGCTGGAACGGCACCGCCGGCGCGACGGTCCTCAGGTGCGCCGGGTGCCTGGGCGGCAGCGCCGCCGCGTCCGCGAGGATCCGGCCCAGAGACCCGATCCGCTGGTCGAGGTCGGCGGTGTGCCGGGCCGCCTCGGCCTCCATGGCGCTCTGATACGCGGCGTACGCGGCCTTTTGCCCCCGCGCGGCGGCACGCTGCGCGGCCCGGGCCGCCTTCTGCTGCTCCTCGACGGCGAGCTCCCACGCGCGCTGCTGCGCCTGCTGCTCCCGCTGCCGCCGCCGCTGCCCCTCCACCAGCAGGGTGAGGACGCCCTGATTACGCTTCGCCGCCATCGATCGCTTTCCCCCGGGTGTGTGCACATGGGCGCATGGCGACGGCGTGGCTGCACACAGCCGTGCCGCTGCGGTCGGCAGACGGTACCGCATGAGGCGCCCTTTGTGGATCATCACAGCGGCCACTCCTCGAAGCGCTGTTCATCCCGCGTGATGTCAAAAATGTTGTACATGGCTGCTACCGTGATGGTGTCAAAGATTCTTTACACATCGGGGTGGGACGTGACGCACGAAGAGAAGCGGGCCTGGGTCCGGCTGGTGGTCGCTGTGCTCGGCTACGGGACCTACCTGGCAGTCGTCCTCGGCCGGTCCGGCGGGCAGCCGCTGCCCGAGGTCCCGTACGCGACAATGCTCTTGATCTCGATCGGCGCGGCGATCGCCGCGGGGGTGGTGGGGGAGACCGCGCTGGCCGCGATCACGCCGTCGGCGAGCCGGGCCACCGACGAGCGGGACCGGGAGATCGGCCGGCTGGGCGAGCATGTCGGGCAGGCCTTCCTGGTGATCGGTGCGCTCGCCGCGATGCTCATGGCGATGGCCGGATGGGATCAGTTCTGGATCGCCAACGTCATCTATCTCGGCTTCGTGCTCTCGGCGGTCGCCGGTGGCGTCGCCAAGGTGGTCGTCTACCGCACGGGCGTGCCGCAGTGGTGAAGCCGACCCGCGTCACCAACCGGATCCGCGCGCTGCGCGCGGCCCGCGACGAGATGACCCAGGCCGAGCTCGCCGACCGGGTCGGCGTCACCCGGCAGACCCTGATCGCCGTCGAGCAGGGCCGGTACTCGCCGTCCCTGGAGGTCGCATTCAAGATCGCTCGGGCGCTCGGCGTGCCGATCGACGACGTCTTCCACTACCCCGACAGCACCGAGGAGCAGTCATGAAAGCCATCGTGTCGGACCGGTACGGATCAGCCGACGTGCTCCGCCTCCAGGACGTGGAGACACCGTCGATCGGCGACGACGAGGTCCTCGTCGAGGTGCACGCCGCGGCCGCCGACCCCGGCGTCTGGATCATGATGACGGGCCGCCCGTTCGCGGCCCGGCTCGCGGGCGGGCTGCGCCGGCCGCGCGTCCCGGTGCCGGGCCGCTCACACGCCGGCGTGGTCACCGCGGTCGGCGCCCGGGTCACCCGGCTGCGTCCGGGCGACGCCGTCTACGGCACCGCCCGGAGCGGATCGTTCGCCGAATTCACCGTGGCCCGGGAGCGCCGGCTCGCCCGGATGCCGGGGAACCTGACCTTCGCGCAGGCGGCGGCGGTGCCGATCTCCGCGGTCACGGCCCTGCAGGCCGTCCGCGACGCGCGGATCATGGCGGGCCGGCGCGTGCTGGTCATCGGCGCGGGCGGGGGAGTGGGTACGTTCGCCGTACAGCTGATCAAGCAACGCGGCGCCACCCCGATCGGGGTGTGCGGCCCGTCCAAGGTGAGCCTCGTCCGGTCCCTCGGCGCGGCGGACGTCATCGACTACACCCGGCACGAGATCGACGCGTCCGGCGGCGCCTACGACGCGATCATCGACACCGCCGGGAACCGCCCGCTGTCCCTGCTGCGCCGCGCGGTCACAGCGGACGGCACGATCGCCCTGGTCGGCGGCGGGCACGCGCGGTGGCCCGTGATGGGCGGCTTCGGCCGGCAGCTGGCGGCGCCGCTGATCTCCCCGTTCGGCAAGGCGCGGCTGGTGGGGGTGACCGCTCGCGAGCACCACGACGACCTGGACGAGCTGACGCCGCTGCTGGAGTCCGGCGCGATCACTCCGGTGGTGGGGCGGACGTATCCGCTGGCGCAGGCCCCGGACGCGATCCGGCACCTGGAGGAGGGCCACGCCACCGGCAAACTCGTCATCACGGTTCGCTAGCCCCAGGCTCGTCAGCGGCCGTCTCTCAACCTGTTTCCGCAGCTAGCGCCAACTTTGGTCGGCTGAGCTCCGTCCCTGCCGTTCGTATGGCCGTCACGGTGACGCCCATCAGAACGCCGCACGGCGGGGGCGAGCTCAGGGCAGGAGGGGTGTCGTGCGACAGTGCCCCTGCGTTGTGACTACCGGACAACGATCGCGGTGCCAGCCATAGACTCGCTGCGTGGCGACAGTGACCGAAGCCTGGACCCGGATAGAGCGCTGGCTACGCCAGTACACCCCGCGAAGCGGCGCCCTCCTCGCCGGGCCGGCGACGTCTGATCTGATCAGAACCGCAGAAGATCAAACAGGCGTTGCTTTCCCGGCAGAGCTTGTCGAGTCCTTACTCCGCCATGACGGCCTGACCGAATGGGCCAACCTCCTCCCGGAAGCAACACCGCTCGGCGTCAAGCACATCATCGAGCAGTATGAGATCCGGATGGACATCGCGCCCGACGTCGACGGCTTCACGGTGCATGCGCCCGGCGCCGAGCCATGGTGGCACGACCTCTGGCTACCGTTCGCCGACGCGGGCTTCGGCCTGCAGGTCATCGACCTGCGGCCCGGACCGCAGCGCGGGCGAGTGGGCATGGCGCCGGCCAGCAATCCTGCCGACTTCTCAGATGCCTGGCCGTCCTTGACCGCCTACCTGACTGCGGTCGCGGACGCTCTCGAGCAAGGCGGCGCCGTCGGCGAGTGGCATCCCTACGTCACTGACGATGAAACGCTCTGGTGGGACCTGGCCGGGAAAACAGAAGTCAATGGCGAACTGCTCCGGCCGGCGCCTCCCAACGGGTCATAGCAACGTCCTCATCCAGCCGCGATCCGCGCGTCTCGGCGCTCACCGACGGCGACCGCGCCGTGGTCGACGACGGTCAGGCCGCCCTCCTCGACCAACTGCTCGAGCGGCTCGTCGACGGTCCCACCCCAGCCGGTTCCACCCCGCGACAGAGCGGAGCGCCGCCCACGGCAACCTTGCTCCCGATTCTCGTCATCACGAAACGCCGTCACGATGAGTAAGCGCGAGATGGAAAGACGCCGCCATCAGCCAGCTCGCTCGCTCTTTTGCCGAGTTGAGCGCGTCTGGAAGACCGCCGCAGGTCGGCGTCCCTTCAGGTCAGTCTCATGAAAGGCCCTAACCTCCATCCGCGACATGGATTCCGTCAATCGCTCTACTCGGTTATCGTCACTTCAGACGAGCGGAGGTTCGCGATGGCGCACATCGACGAGTCGGGCGACCAGCAGAATCCCGAATGTGATGGTGAAGATCTGCAGTCTTACCCATCGCTTTACGGCACTCACTCTGCCCGTGACGGCTACATCGACCCGGGCATTGTCCCCGAGTCAGAACCAGTCGACGATCCATCGGAGCACAACGGCGGCATATTGGAGGATCAATCAGACCCTCCGAGCGCGAACTTACTTTCCTGGATATTGTCGGAACTACCGACCGTGGAAAGGGAGTGTGCCGTATTGCTTGACAGCAGTGCAGAAGAACGGCACGAGGTGGCCGCCCGCACTGTTCTGAGGGCCCTGCGGGTTGGGGTTCGTCGCATCCTGGAACTAAATCCACAGCTGCCGTCTTATGGCGGTAGCACAGTGGCCGAGTCGCAGGCCACAAATTTCCTCCACAAAGTAGGCACCCTGCTCAACGAGGCGGTCAGCGATTCGGGAATGGAATGGCCGCCGCCGTACCTGTACCCTCCGCCTGCCGTTACGCGAGATTTACTCTCCCTGTATAGACTTTCCGCGCTGGGATCGCTACGACGCGACCTTCGTCCCGATGCACCGCTCCGGGCGGCCCTGCAGCTGATTGACGACAGAACCACGACACTCCTCGCAGACTGGAGCGAACGTAGTGTCAGTGCCGCCAAGGCCGCATCGGTGCCACCACCAGAATCGAAACGGTCTCGCGTCGGCCTGTTCCTGAGCGGCGCCGCCGTGTTGATCTCCATACTTCAAGGACCGGGAGCGGCTCATGACTTCTACAGCGATTCCTTGACGCTCGGTGGAGATATCCGAGATATTGCCATACATGTCGGGTCAGGAATATCGGAAGCTTGGGGACGCCTTGCCGTCGAAGTGAGTGACCAAATCGATGCCCATGCTCCCGATCTTCCATTGGCAATGTACCTCAGAGTACACCTCGAGATGGCGCAGAAAGGACCAAGGTCGTGACAGGGGCACAGGCTAGCATGGGCGACATATTTGCGACTTTGGACCAAGCGATTGAGCTTTTGCCAGCCGAATTACTCGAAGAGGCCAAAGTAAGCATAGATTCAGCAATCGCTGGCCTTCAGGTGCTTTCGGGATCTGGCAGTCATGAGGATATATCCGAGGTGGCTCGGAATGCCGTCGACCGAATCCAGGCTGCACAATTGGCTGTTCATGAATTGCGCAAGCAGATTGAAGGCTGGAAAGAGCGGAATGGGGGTGGTTGATCGTACTGATCTGCCGCCGATCGAGTGTTGCTGGTGCCGGAGGCCGAGCAGGCAGCAGACGTCCTGTCGCCCCGGAGAAGGTTCCTCCGGTGCCCAATGACACAGCGGCCAGCTAGCCGACGAAGGGTTGGTACCGCAGCGCCACGTCAATGATTTCATCCGCGGCAAGTTCAGGCGTGCGCCAAAATATGAGATCGCTGACCCTGGGATACACCAGCACCTTCTCTAATTCGTCCAGCAGCTCAGCACCGGCTTCGTCGGGCAATTTCGGGTCCCTGAGACGCCGGATGAGCTGGAGCGCGCGCTGTCGTTGTACGTCGTCAAGCGCGCGAGCTGTCGCGCGCGGGTTGGTGGGCATTACGGCACGGTATCGGCATGTGAGGATGAAAGCACCCTCACATGCCGCGATCCGCGCTGCGCATCGATGCTGCTCCAGGTCTCGGTCTACGCTGCCTCCATGATCGAACGTGTGACTCAGCGGTGGCGGCTCAAGTTGGCTGAGCAGGAGGCTGCGGTCACCGCCGGGACGCTGTCGGCGGATGATGCGTACGCCCTGACCTTCTTCCCGCTGTCATTTGTCACGGCTGTTAATTCTGCCTTGCAGGCATACGAAGAGGAGATCGCAAACCTGGATCACGCCACGGACAATGCGGTATGGGCGGCGGTCGAACGAGTCGTTGTTGCACTCAATGACGTTGATGCTGCCTTCGTGCATCACATTGAGACCATGACCCGGGAGGAATTGAGCGAGTACATCGAGGAAGTGCTTGCCGATGCTGACATCGACGTCGAAGCGCTGCTTGAGCGACGTGGAGTCGAGGAGGCCGCTGGCGAGTGGCGTGACTGGTGATCCGTTGTCACCACGACTTCGCCCTCTTACCGCCCTTTGAGCGGCTGCACTGTCATGCCGCAGGTCGCGAGATTCTTCAGCGTTACTCGAGGCGTTGACGCCATCGGGTCGACTGGGTCGAGGCTGCTCGGGTAAGGCTCTCGATCTTGTCGTGAAGCTCTTCGATGAGCTCTTGAGGATCTTCATCGCAAGCATCACAGCCGCACGCCGGTAAAGCTGTCTCTCGCTCCTGGCCCAACTTGACCACGAGACCCGGAAAGCTGGTGAAGGTGATCCGGAGAACGCCAACTCCCGGACGTGCAGGCTCGAGTTCCACCATGCGAGCCGGACCGCTGGAACGGCTGGGATCGCTCACCACGCCCTCGCGCCGGCTCACTGCGAAGTCCCGCGCGAGGTCAGCCAATAGCTGCTCCGCCACTTCATGCAGAATTTGATAGCGCCCAGGGCTGGTCACCCGGCCGTACGCCTCAGGTTCGGGATCCGCATCATGCATGCAGTCGACGTTATAGCGGTGCGCTCAACTCCATGATCGAACGTCCTCTTCTGCCGCAGTCAGTGCGCTGGCCGTCGGCGCCGTGACCCTCGGTGCTTGCCGAGTGATGATCGCGTGCACGCTCGTGCCGAGTTGAGGGCACAAGATCAAGCCGGCCGCCGTAGCGGATCGCACGGTGCGCTTAAGGCAGTGATCTCACGGGATCTGTGTCCTACAGTCGCTGCCATGGGCGGCCCGACACGTTTGCACGGAGAAACCCGCCGAATACTAGAGGCGGCCGGATGGCACGTCGACCGTGCCGTCGATACGGCGCGATGGGAGGCGGAATTGGTGGCCGACGGCTTCCCGCAACTGCATCCGGTGGACATCCGCTTTCTCTCCGAGTTCGGCGGCCTTGTCGTTCCCCACGGCGGGGCTGGAGTCACTCGGGCTCGCGAGTCGCTGACGCTGGTGCCCACCGACTGCTCCGGCGAAGCGGACAGGTTCGCCGCTTGGGGCAAGAAAATCGGCCGCAACATCGCCCCGATCGGCGAACTAGCAGGCGGAACCTGCTCCTGGGCCAATCTTGGCATCGACGAACATGGGGACGTCTACCTCGTCATCGATAGGCTCGCTACCTTCGGCTGCATGCCGAGAGCACTGGACCGGCTCGTTCTCGGACACATGCCCCGCGACATCACCTGACACTTCCACGGAGCCGTCACCGAACATCCGGATCTGCCGCGATCCGGGCGCGCCGGGCCGGCGCGAACGGACCATCCGCTCCTTCAGCCCGGACTGCGCTAGCTGACCGCCGTTGCGATCGGGTACCGGCGATGTCGTAGACGTTCACCCGATGACCTTACGAGCCCCGCTGTCACCCATTCCGAGCCGGCCCTTCGCACCCCCGCCGGGCGGCCCCGTGCAAGCCCGGTGGCCACCCACCGCATCGTGCCCGGATGCTCCGCGACGACGCCCGGCGCGCCGGCCGAGCCTATTTCATCGAGTCCGGCACAGCGCTCCGGCCCGCGAGTTTCACTCTCATACCGCCGAGCGCTCGTGGTGGCCAGTCGGCGAGCCGTCACGCACGCTGGTGCCGAGATCAGTGCGGACCTCGCATCACGCGCGTGCGCTACTGATGAAGGCCTCCGTCCGGCACAGTACGGTGATTCGATATGACAGGCCGACGTTGGACCAGATCTGGCCCCGCAACGTGAGGCAGATGCCGACCCGATCCTCGTGCTCCGGGTGCTCGAAGAAGTCCGCACGCGGGTCCGCGATCGCGCCGACCAGCCCTTGTGTGCCCTGCGTGGTGCCCGGCACCTGGAGCAGGCCGACGGCAATCTGGATCTCGGCGTCGTCGAGCTCGCGAACGGTGTACCAGTGGGTGTCAGGCAGAAACAACTGCGAGTCGACAACGCGCCGCTGATAGTTCGGTCCCATCATCCCGGATGCCGGGTCCGGGATGTCACCGATCCAGGCCGTCCCTGCGAAGTCGGTGCGCAGCCTCTGAGCGTCGGAGCGGAACTCCGTCACCAGCGTGTCGAGACGAGGCTGGGCGGCGAGGTGCACGGATGCGTCGGTCATGATCGCACTCTAATCCGGGCCGGTGACACCCAACGTGGCCACGGCGGCCGTCCGGACGGGCACACCGCGGCCCGCCGGCTCCAGCACCTCGCCACCACCGTCGGGATCCGGATGCCGGTGATACGCCCGCAGATGCTGCGCCACCCGTTCGTTACTGCCAGTCGTCCGCGACGTCCAGATCGCCGCCCGCCACGCCGAGTGTTGACCACCATGCGCTACGACCGAGCTCGCACGAGCCGTGACCGACACCCGACTACAGTCTCTCCGCCTACATGGCCTCCAGTACGTGACAACGAACGAATGACAAACGCGCAGCTTTGCCGAGAAGAGTTCGTTCCGCGCCGTCGGGTTTGGCTTACCCTCGCGGGCATGGATGATCGCATGTGGCACCAGAACTCCGACGTTTCCCTGGTTATCCGTACTGACTTTGCCCACCCGCTGGAATGGGAACAGATTCAGGCGGCGATCGCTGAACCGCAGACGGAGGAGGGGTTCACGGCGTTAGTTGCGTTCGTCGATAACCCTGCGTACGAGAGGATCACGCCGTCACAACTGGTGGAGATGGTGCCTTCAGGCGTGGACCATGCCGTCGCGTTCCTCGTCGACGCGAAGGCGCTGACTCACCCGGACCGCCCGATCCTTGCGGTCAATCTGTACGACTACGTGGAAGGTCTGGAGGACCAGGGCAAGGGGCCGCAGTTCGGTGCCACGTTCCGCGTCGTTCTGTCAGAGATGTGGTCGGTTCAGAACAACCTCACGATCTCGAACATGGACTGGGAGGATTTCGTCGAGAATGCAGACGGCGACGGCGTCTTCCGCGGCTTCGAGTAACACGCAGTCTGATGCGCACATCTGCCGAGTTGAGGTGCGACACGAGGTCGCACGAAGTGAGTGAGTACGTCGATTGGAGGTCGGGTTTGATGCCCGAGACGTAGCTCCCGGTCAGTGTCTTCAGAC